>JACMRO010000521.1 GCA_014376425.1 Rubritepida sp. | reverse complement strand
GCAGGCGTGCCGGCAAGGCCGCAAAGCTGGCCGGAACCGTCAGCCAGTGCGCCGCAAGCGCGCCCAGGCTGGCGCCCTGCGCCTCCAGCAGCGCCTCCTGCACTCGCGGCGGATTGAGTGTCCCGCTGGCTGAGGCGGTGAGGTCGGCACCGGCATGCCGGCCCAGGCCGCGGCGCAGGACCAGTCGGCCTCCCTCCGCGGCGGCATCGAGGTTCAGCGCCTCGATCAGCAAGCCGCGCCACATCGCCCGCTCGGCGCCGATGCGCAGATTAACGTCCAGCCCGCCCAGCGCGTCACCCAGCGCCAGCCAGGGGTCGAGGTTTAGACGGGCAAATTCGAGTCCCAGGCCCAGCACCGGCCGGTCGCCCCAACGCCAGGTGGCCGTGCCTGCCACCCGGTTGCCGTCCACGCTGGCGGCGATGTCGCTGAAGGCGGCCTGGCGCTCGTCCAGCATCAGCCGCAGCGTGGCGCTGGCGGGGCCCTGGGGCAGGGCGCCGGCCAGCAGGCGATCGACCCCCATCGCCAACAGCGCCTCATGCAGCCGGCGCGCCTGCAGCCGCAGTGCCCACTCGCTGGCATTCGCGGTGCCGGCGCCCGATGCCGTGATGCGGCCCTCGCCCGGCAGCTCGGCCGTGGCCTCCGGCACCAGGATGCGGCCGTTTTCCAGCTGCACCGCCAGGCGCAGCCGCCGCAGCGCCGCGCCACGAAAGGTCGCCTCATCGGCGGAGAGGTCGAGCCCGATAGGCAGCGCCGGCGTGCCGCCATCGCGCAGCGCCTGGGTCCAGGCATCGAGGTCGAGCCGCGAGGCGACGAGCGCCGCGTCCAGCCGGGGGCCGACGGGCGAGGGAGCGGGCGGGGTCAGCCGCAGCGAGACGCTGCCGCGCGCCCGCTGCCCGGCCAGCTCCAGCACCAGGTCGTCCACCCCAACCAGTTCGGCCGTCGCGGTGATGCGGCCCGAGGCGGTAAAGGCACCGCGCGGCGTGGGCAGCAGGGCGGAGAGGTCGGCCCCCGCGGCATCCAGCCTGCCCTCGAAGCCACCCTCCGCCAGCAACACACCGCGCGCCGCGATGCGGCTGCCCGATGCCTGGCCGCTGATTTGCAGCGGCGCCGTGCCATCATCGCCGGCGCGGCCGAGGGAGGCCGCGAAGCTGAGCGGTTGGCCGCGCCAGTTCAGCCGCCCCTCGGCGACCAAAGCGTCGCCCGGGCCGCCCGCCAGCAGCCGGGCGGAGACACCCTCGACGCTGGCGCCCGCGATACGCAGCCTGCTGTCCTCCAGCCGGGCGTCGAGCGAGGTGAGCGCGCCCAGCTCGCCCAGCGCGGGCAATGGCCCTGGCGGCCAGGGCAGGCGGATGTCGGCGCCCACCAGCACGAGTTCGCGGACCACCACGCGGCCCAGCATGAGCCACCAGGGGTCGAGCCGGAGCCGCATGGCGCGGGCGGTCAGCTCCACCCCGTCGCCGGCGGTGCCGATGGTGAGGCCATCGGCCTCCAGCACCGTCTGGGGCAGCAGCCGCAGCCGCAGCCCGCCATTGAGGCCGATCGGCCGGCCGAGGCGCGCGCTGGCGTTCTGCGCCAGGCTCTCGCGGTAGCCGTCCCAGTCGATGCGGGCGGGCAGGGCGGCGGCGGCGGCGAGCAGCAGCGGCACAGCCAGCGCGGCCACCAGGCCCAGGCGCCGCCTGCGCGTCATCGCCGACCCTGCTCTTGCGGCAACAAGCCTGGAATGGAACACATGGCGCCTTGATATCCTCGCAGCCGGTTTGGCGGCAGGTGTGCCGGCACGCAAGGGCGGAGAGCGAACGGGTTTGAGCTTCTGGGGCAAGATCATCGGCGGCGTGACCGGCTTCATGACCGGCGGGCCGATCGGCGCTGTGCTGGGCGCCGCCATGGGCCATGCGGCCGATGCCGGGGTAGGCCGGGCCGATCTGGCCGCCCTGCTGGGCAGCAAAGAACAGCTATTCGCCGTGAGCGTCGTGGTGCTGTCGGCCAAGCTGGCGAAATGCGATGGGGCGGTGAAGCGAACTGAGATCGACGCCTTCAAGCGGATGTTCCGCATCCCGCCCGCCAACATGGTCGAGGTTGGCCAGCTGTTCGACCAGGCGCGCGAGGATGCGCAGGGGTTCGAGGTCTTCGCCGACCGGGTGGGCCAGGCCTTCGCCGACAACAAGGTTATGCTGGAGGACGTCCTGGCGGCATTGTTCGCCATTGCGCGCGCCGACGCGGCCCTGACCCGCGGCGAGGTCGCCTTCCTGCAGCGGGTGCAGGTGGGTTTCGGGCTGGATGCGGCGGCGTGGGAACGGGCGCGGGACGGCCAGGGGGCGGGCCAGGGGGCGGGGCAAGGAGCGGGCCAGGGGGCAAGGCAGGGGGCCGAGGCCGGCATCGACCCCTATGCGGTGCTGGGGCTGGGCGCGCAGGCGACCGACGAGGAGGTGCGCGCCACCTGGAAGCGCCTGATGCGCGAGAACCACCCGGACGCGCTGCTGGGCCGCGGCGTTACCCCCGAATTCGCCCGGCGCGCGACCGACAAGGTGGCTGAGATCAACAATGCCTGGGACCGGATCAAACGGGCGCGGAAGCTCTGAATGCGGAAGAACATTTCCTCGGGGTCCTACCTGGAGCCGATCATGGGCTTCTCCCGCGCGGTGCGTGTCGGCAATCATGTCAGCGTGGCGGGCACGGCGCCGATCGCGGCCGGCGGCGGGAATGCCTGCGTGGGGGATGTGGCGGGGCAGACGCGGCGCTGCATCGAGATCATCGAAGCTGCCCTGTCCGAGGCGGGTGCGGGGCTTGAGCATGTCGTTCGCACCCGCATCATGCTGACGGACATCGCCCACTGGCGGGAGGCGGCAGCGGTGCATGGCGATGTGTTCGGCGCGATCCGCCCGGTCATCACCGTGGTGCAAGTGGTGGCCTTCGTGCCGCCGGAATGGCTCGTCGAGCTGGAAGTGGATGCCATCCTGCCGTGATCCACGCAGCTTCGCCGAACCACGATGCCCGGCCAGAGGGGACGGCCATCGATATGCTGATCCTGCACTACACGGGGATGACGAGCGGGGCGGCGGCATTGCAGCGGCTGCGCGACCCGCAGGCCGGTGTATCGGCGCATTACCTGGTGGAGGAGGATGGTCGGGTCTTCTCGTTGGTGGATGAGGCGCGGCGGGCCTGGCATGCCGGGGTGTCGCATTGGCGCGGGGCCAGCGGGCTGAACGGCCGCAGTATTGGCATCGAGGTGGTGAACCCAGGGCATGAACACGGCTACCGGCCGTTCCCGCTGCTGCAGATGGTGGCGGTGGCGGAGCTGTGCCTGGGCGTGATCGCGCGCCACGGCATCCCGTCTTGCAATGTCGTGGCCCACAGCGATGTGGCCCCGGACCGCAAGCAGGACCCGGGCGAGTTGTTCGACTGGGAGGGGCTGGCCGGGCAGGGGGTGGGGCTGTGGCCGGCGGAGGTGGCGGTGCCGGCTTCCCCCGATGCGGTGCCGGGGCTGCTGCGCCGGATCGGGTACCGTGACGACCTGCCGCAGGACGTGCTGCTGCGCGCCTTCCAGCGCCACTGGCGGCCGGAGCGTGTGGACGGGCTGGCCGATGAGGAAACCCGTGGATTGCTACGAGCAGTGGCGGCCGCGGCCGATTGACAGCCGCGGCCCCGGCGCGCACCAGAACGGCGCCAGGCGGCTGGATGACCGCTGGCTCACGCGCGAGCGCGGGCTGGAGGAAAGTCCGGGCTCCACGGAAAGACGGTGCCGGCTAAAGGCCGCCGGGACGGGCAACCGCTTCAGGGAAAGTGCCACAGAAAACAAACCGCCGGCGGTTCGCTGCCGGCAAGGGTGAAACGGTGCGGCAAGAGCGCACCGCGCTTCCAGCAATGGCGGCGGCAGGGCAAACCCCACCGGGAGCAAGGCCTAATAGGGGTGCTGGCGGCCACCGTTACGTGAGCCGCAGGGGTTTTTCGCCCTGCAACCCGGGTTGGCCGCGAGAGGCGGGCCGTGAGGCCCGTCCCAGAGGAATGGTCATCCAGGTGGCGCAAGCTGCTGGACAGAACCCGGCTTACAGGCCGCCTGGCGATATTGCGGTGAGTTGGCAGGGGCCGTATGGACAGCGACCCGTAGGGGTCAAGTGGACAGGTGGCCGAGCGGTCGAAGGCGCGCGCCTGGAAAGTGCGTATACGCGAGAGCGTATCGTGGGTTCGAATCCCACCCTGTCCGCCAAATCAACTCCCTATTTTATTGATTTATTTAGATAATTAGTTCCAGTCATTAATATCGTCCCAACATTTGTCCCAACGTTCAACTCTTGTCCATTTTCCGTATCTTCGGTTCGAATCCCTCTCGCCCCGCCAGTCCCCATGCGAGCCATGCTCTCCGTTTGACCGAGCGCGTCACTGAGTGGCAGGTTTCCTGGGGTTTTCGGGCAGACCTGTTGACTGGCTTGGCGCGGAGACGGGCGAAAATCGCTC
>JACMRO010000520.1 GCA_014376425.1 Rubritepida sp. | reverse complement strand
CGCTGACGAAGAACCTGGCCCGGGGCCTGGGGCCCGAGGTGCGGGTCAACGCCGTCGCCCCCGGCGCGGTGGACAGCACGTGGATGGTCGAATGGAGCAATGTGGAGCGTGACGCCTCGATTGAGGCCGCAGCCCTGAAACGCCGCTGCACGCCCGAGGACATCGCCGAAGCGATGGTCTGGCTGCTGGTCGGCGCCCGCGCCGTCACAGGCCAGACGCTGGTGGTCGATGCCGGGCTGACCCTATGACCCAGGCTCGAACCCCTGCGTGCCGGAGCGTTCGGCCAGCGCCAGGCTTTGGAAGAACACCTCCCGACGGCTGATGTTGGTGGCCGCCAGGCTGCGTAGCGTGTCGCCGCCACCCGGCGGGGCCAGCGCCGGCAGCACGGTGAAGGACGAACCCGGCGCGTAACCGCTCACGCCGCCCGCCTCGGCCAGCACGAAGCCGCCGGCGGCAGGGCGCAGGTAAGCCTCAGCCCCGGCGACCAGCCGCCCGGCCTCTCCCGCCGCGCCATCCGGCCGCTGCCGAAGCACCAACGGCGCCGAGGCCATGGCGCGTGTCGCCCCCGGCCCGCCCCCCGGCCCGCCAGTGCGCGTGGCACCGGGCGCCACCGCCTCCACCGCGGCGTCGATGCGCGCCGCCCGGGCCTGCAGCCGCACCCGCGCCTGTACCCCCCGCGCGACATCCCGTTGCAGCCGCCCCGATGCCGCGGCCAGCCGGCCGGGCAATTCGCCGCGCGGAAAATCCCCCGCCGAAGCGCCGGCACGGATCAGCCGCACCTCCGTCCAGCGGCAATACAGCAGGGCGTCGAAGGCGATCTGCAGCCGCTCGATCGCGGCATTCTCGCGCATCAGCTCGGCTGCCAGCTGTTCCGCCGTGGCTGGCCCGGCGCGGCGCGGCGGCTCGCCCAGCACATCGCCGGCCTGGACGAAGATAACGGCCTGCGGCCCACAGCCATCGCCCGCATCGCCACCGGCCACGACCGGACCCGGTTGCGGCACGCAGCCTGCCAGCAGCAGCGCCAGCGCCGCCCGTTTCACAGCGCCGCCACGCATTCGATTTCCAGCAGAAAGGCCGGCACCGGCAGCGCCATGACCACCGAAGTCGTCCGCGCCGGCAGGTTCGCCGCCGGGAAAGCCTCGCGATATAGCAGGTTCATCTCCGCCACATCCTCGGCCCGGGTCAGCAGCACATTGACCTTGAGGATGCGATCCATACCGCTGCCCGCGCCCGTCAACAGGGTCCGCAACGTCGCCACCACCAGGCCGAACTGGGCCGCGAAGCCCTCGGGCACCTGGCCCTGCGCATCCATCGGCCCCAGCCCGGAGACGTAGAGCGTGCCGCCATGCGCCACGGCAATCGAGAAAGGTGGGAAACTGCGGCCGCCGCCGGGCGGTGCGAAGCGTTTGATATCAGCCATCGGAACAGGCTACACGCGCGCCGCATCCGCGTGCAAACTCTACCGATGGCCCTGATCGATACCACCCAGTTCCTCGCCGACCTGCACGCGCTGCGCCAGATCGGCGCGTTCCGGACAGGGGTGCACCGCCCCACCTTTTCGCCACAGGACATGGAAAGCCGCCACTGGCTGATGGACCGCATGGCCGATATCGGCCTCGAACCCAGCATCGACGGCATCGGCAACGTGCTGGGCCGCCATCCCGGCTCCGGCCCCAAGCTGCTCAGCGGCAGCCATATCGAAAGCCAGAACGAAGCCGGCTGGCTGGACGGCGCGCTCGGTGTCGTCGCGGCCCTGGCCCTGGCCCGCGCCGGCCTGCCTGTGGACGTCGTCGCCTGCGCCGATGAGGAAGGCCATTTCGGCGGCTTCATAGGCAGCCGCAGCCTGACCGGACTGCTGGAGGAGGCTGAGATCGACCGGCTGCGCAACCGCACCACGGGCCAACCCCTGCGTGAGGCGCTGCACGCGGCAGGGCTGGCGGGCAAACCCCGCCCGCCCCTGGAAGCCGGCCGTTACAAAGGCTTCTTCGAAATGCACATCGAGCAGGGAACTCAGCTCGAATCCACCGGCCGACGCAGCGGCGTAGTCACCGGCATCGTCGCCATCTGGCAATACCGCATCACCATCACCGGCAGCCAGGACCATGCCGGCGGCACCACCATGGCCGAGCGGCGGGACGCCGGCCTCGCCGCCGTGCGACTGCTGACCGCCATCGATGCCGAGTTCCCCCGCCTTTGCGCCGAACGCACGACCTGGACCTGCGGCCAGATTCGCTTCGAGCCCGGCGCACCCTCCATCATCCCCGGCCGTGCCGAGATCCTGTTCCAGTTCCGCGACATCGCGCCCGCCGTGCTGCAGCGGCTCGATGTCGGCCTGCGGCGCCTGGTGCAGGACAGCAACCGGCGCGAACGCTGCGTGGCCGTGCTGGAGCCGCTCAGCCTCTCCACCCCGGTGGCCTGCGACGACGCAATGCAGGACTGCCTGGCCCGCGCGGCGGAGCAGCACGCGCCTGGCCTGTGGCTGCGCATGGCCTCGGGCGCAGGCCATGATTCGCAATACATCGCCAGGCTGATGCCGGTCGCCATGCTCTTCACCCCCAGCATCGGCGGCGTCAGCCACCACTGGAGCGAGGATACGAGCGAGGCGGATCTGGAGCTCGGCGTGCGGATACTGGGCGACGCGGCGGCGGCCTTCTACTCCGGCTGAACCCCGGCGCGCCGGAGCACCGACAGGCCGCGCTCGCCCGCCGCGGCGATGAAGGCCGCGGACTGCGCCGGGCTTTCACCCAACACCGGCGCGCCGCCCAGGTCGGCCAGCTTGCGCACCACATCGGGCTGGCCGGGTGGGGCGGCTACCGCAGCAACGCGGGCAATAGCGCGTCCAGCCGCAGCCGGCCTTCATCGGTGGCGCGAAGCATTTCGCCGCGCCATTCCAGGTAGCCCTCATCCAGGCAGGCGGCCAACATCGCCGGGTCCACGGTCTGGGCGAAGGCCAACCCGCTGCGCGCCTCGATGCGGCTGGGCTGCACACCCTCCACAAGGCGCAGGCCCATCAGCAGCGCCTCGCGGCCGCGGTCCTGCGGCGTCAGGGTGGTCTCCTCGGCCGTGCCATGGCCGTCGCGTTCCACCCGTGCCGCCCATTCCTCTGGCCCGCGGTGACGGCGGGTTGCGATCATCGCGCCCGCCACCAGCAGCCGCTGATGCGCTCCGGGACCGATGCCCAGGTAATCGCCATATCGCCAATAGGCCAGGTTGTGCCGGCTTTCCGCACCGGGCCGGGCGTAATTGGAGACCTCGTAGGGCGCCAGGCCGAACCGCGCCGCTTCCTCCGCCGTGGCATGATACAGCCCCGCGGCCTCGTCCCCCTCCGGCAGCGCGAAATCGCCGCGGGCGTGCCGGGTGGCGAATTGCGTGCCGGGCTCGATGGTCAGCTGGTAAAGCGAGAGATGGTCCGCCGCCAGCGCCAGCGCCTGGCGCAGCTCCGCCCGCCACGCCGCATCGCCCTGGCCAGGCCGTGCATAGATCATGTCGAACGACACCCGGGGAAAGGTGGTGCGCGCCAGTTCGAGCGCCGCCACCGCCTCCCCCGCATCGTGCCGCCGGCCCAGGAAGCGCAGCGCATCCGCCGACAACGCCTGCACGCCCAGCGAGATGCGGTTGACCCCGGCCGCGCGGAAGGCACGCAGCTTGCCGAGCTCGACGCTGGTCGGGTTGGCTTCCAGCGTGATCTCGATGTCGGGCGTGGGCTCGAACAACGCGGTCGCATCGGCGATCAACGCCGCCACCGTCTCCGGCAGCATCAGGCTGGGCGTACCGCCGCCGAAGAAAATCGACGCCAACGGCCGTCGCCCGACGCGCGCCCCTTCCAGCGCCAGCTCAGCACGCAGGGCGGCGGCGAAGCGGGCATGGTCGACTCCGGCCTCGCGGACATGGGAGTTGAAGGCGCAATACGGGCATTTCGAAGCACAGAACGGCCAGTGGATGTAGAGGGCGAGGGGTTCGGTCACCCGCGCCATATGGGCCGGGATGGCCCGATGGGCCAGCGCGTCACCGCACCGCCTGCGGCTCGATCCCCGCCCGCCGCGCCGTCTCGCCCCACTTCGCCATCTCCGCCCGCACGAAGTCCCGCGTTTCCGCCGGCGAACTGCTCACCACCTCCGCCCCCAGCACCCGGTGGCGGTCGAGCACCACCGGGTTGCGCAGCGCGGCATGGATGTCGCGGGTCATCGTCGCCGCCAGTTCATCGGCCATCCCCGCCGGGCCGATTACCATGCCCCAGGTGCTGGCCTCGAAGCCCGGTAGCAGCGCCTCGGCCATCGTCGGCACCTCGGGCAGTTGTGGGCTGCGGGTGGGGCCGGTCGTCGCCAGCGCCTTCAGGCTGCCGGACTGGATATGCGGCAGCGCCGCCGGCACCGTGTCGAACATGATGTCCACCCGGCCCGAGATCAGGTCGGGGTGCGCCTGGGTGCTGCCGCGATAGGGAATGTAGCTCAGCTCGATGCCGGTCAGCGAAGCGAACAGCACCGGCGCCAGCCGCACCACGCCGCCCGAGCCCGCGAAGCTGATCTGCCCCGGACCGCGCGCGCGCGCCAGCGCAACCAGCTCGGCCGGCGTGTTGGCCGCGAACCCGCGCGCGGCGCACAGCACCAGCGGCGTGCGCGTCGCCAAGGTCAGGAAGGTGAAGTCGGCCATGGTGTCGAAAGGCAACCGGTAGAAGGCCGCGTTGATCGGATGCGCCACCGAGACCAGCCCCAGCGCATGCCCATCGGGTGCTGCACGCGCCAGCACCTCGGTGCCGATGATGCCATCGGCGCCGGCGCGGTTTTCCACCGCCACCGGCTGGCCCCAGCTCGCCGCCAGCGGCTCGGCGATCAACCGCGCGGTGATGTCGGAAACCCCACCCGGCGTGTAGGGAACGATGATGCGCACCGGCCGGCTGGCGGTGAAACGCGCCTGCTGCGCGAGCGCCGGGCTAGCCAGCAGCATCAGACGGCGGGTGAACCGCATGGCGACCTCCGATTTTTGAGGTCAGCCTGCGCCGGGCTCAGCCGCCGGGCAAGCGCCCCGCGGCACGCCGGTTCTCGTAGGCACGGGCATGCAGCAGGGCCAGGTCCAGCGCCGGGTACGCCAACCCCATCCGCGCCGCCGCCGCCGCCAGGAAGCCAAGTATATGCTCACCCTCGCTGGCCCGGCCGCCCTCGATATCGCGCAGCATCGAGGTCGCGTAGAGGCTGGCCACATCGAAAAACAGCGTGCGGTACTGCGCCATGAACGCATCGGGCATCGGGTGGCCATGCGCTGCGGCGATCGCGGCATTGGCCGCCAGCACGCCCTGCGTGAAGGCCGCGCCGCCTTCTGCCCGCGCCACCTCGCCCACCGCCGCACGCATCAGCACGGTGCAGACGGCGGAGGTGCCCAGATGCACCATTTTCTCCCACATGCGCTGGCGGATGTCCGGCACCGCCTCCGCCACCACGCCCGTGGCGGGCGCGAATAGCGCGGCCACCGCCCCTGTCCGGGCCGACAGGCCGCCGTCCAGCTCGCCGAAGGTGATCCAGCGCCAGTCGTTGAGCTGGCGCACCGTACCGTCCGGCGCCAGCGTGGCCTGTATCTTTGCCAGGCCGCCCAGCACGCGGTCCGCGCCGAAGGCCGCCTGCAGCGCCTCGATATGGGACAGCCCGTTGAGCACCGGCAGCACCATGCCAGGGCGAGCCGGCTGCAGCGCATCGATCGCGCCATCCAGGTCGAAGGCCTTGCAGGTCAGCAAGGCCAGGTCGTAGCCGGGCCCAGCCGCGGTGACGGTCCGCACCGGCAACGCCGCGTCGCCGAACGGGCTCGTGATCCGCAATCCTTCCGCCGCCAGCCTAGCGGCCCGGGTGGGCCGGACCAGAAAGGTCACGTCGGCTCCGGCCTGGGCCAGCCTGCCGCCGAAATACCCGCCCAGCGCGCCGGCGCCCAGCACCAGGACGCGCATCAGGCGCGCGGCCCGGGAGGGGCCAGGCGGCGCAGCGCCGCCAGCATGTCCGCCCGGTCCCACGCCACGTCGCCCTCGACGCGCGCGACCTCCTCGCCGCGGCGGTTGACGATGACGCTGGTGGGCAGTCCGCGCGGGCCCCGCGCCCGGGCGGGGGGCCCCCGCGGGGCCAGCGGCCCCGGG
>JACMRO010000519.1 GCA_014376425.1 Rubritepida sp. | reverse complement strand
TCGCCGGCCGGCCGCTGGCCGAGGAAGAAGCCCTGGACGCCTATGGCCGCAACCTGGGAGTGGCCTTCCAGCTGGTCGATGACGCACTGGACTACGCGGCCGATGAAGCTGTGCTGGGCAAGACGGTGGGCGATGATTTTCGGGAGGGTAAGATCTCGCTGCCGGTGCTCGTCGCCTTCGCCCGCGGCGACGAGGCGGAGCGCGCCTTCTGGCGCCGCACCATCGAGACGCGTGAGCAGGGTCCGGACGACCTGGCGGAGGCGCAGCGGTTGATCGACAGGCATGGCGCGCTGGCCGAGACCTTCGATCGGGCGCGGGGCTTTGGCGCGACCGCGTTGGAGGCGCTGGCGCCCTTCCCGGACGGCGCCGAGAAGCGGGCGCTGCAGGCGGTGGTGGCGTACTGTATCGAGCGCGCCCGGTAAGGGCTTTACAACTTTACCGCGGCGCCTGTTGCCAGCGCCACAACATCCGGGCGCATGCGTGGCTTAGCCGGTTCCGCCGCGCCACCCGATGCCGCACATGAGGGTTCAGCCATCGGAGGCACCCTACATGACCCAGATCACTCGCCGCGCCGGCATCACCGGCATCATCGCCGCCATGGCATCCTCCGCCCTGACGACACGCGCCCTGGCCGCCCCCACACTGGCGCAGCCCTGGCGGCCCGAGCGGCCGGTCGAACTGGTCGTGGGCTTCGCGCCAGGAGGCGGCACCGACATCGTGGCGCGGTTGTTTGCCCGCCACCTCGAAGCCCGGCTCGGCCAACCCATCACCGTGGTCAACCGCCCCGGCGCATCCTCTGAGGTGGGCATGACCCATGTCGCCCGCTCGCGCCCCGACGGGCACGTCATGGGGCTGACCAACATGCCGAGCTTCGTGACCATCCCGGTCGAACGCCGGGCCCAGTACGACCTCGACAGTTTCGCCTTCATCGGCAACATCATGACCGACGCGACCGGGCTGGTCGTCAAGGCCGACAGCCCGATCCGCAGTGTGGCGGACCTGATCGCGCGGGCCAAGGCGGACCCGGAAGGGATCAGCATTAGCACCAGCGGCATCGGCACCGATGATCACCTGCTGCTGGCGATGCTGAGCCAGCAGACTGGGGCGCGGTTCACCATTGTGCATTACACCGGCGCGCCACCGCAGCGGAACGCGCTGATGGGCCGCCAGGTGCAGGCCAATACCATGAGCGTGGGCGAGGTGATGCCGCAGCCCGATGGCCTGCGCTTCATCGGCCATGCCGGCCGCGCGGCCAGCCGCTTCGCGCCCAACGTGCCGACCATGAAGAGCATGGGGCTGGACATCGAGATGTACTCGGAGCGCGGCCTGGTGCTGCCGCGCGGGACGCCCACGCCGATCGTCGACCGGATGCGCGAGGCGGTGGCTGAAACCGCGGCCGACCCCGCCACCCGCGCCACCTTCGAAGCGCAGTTCATCGAGCCGAATTACGAGGCCGGCCCGGTGTGGGAGGCGCGGATGCGCTCGACGCAGGAACAGTACGCGGCGTTGTGGCGGCGCGCGCCGTGGATCAACAGCTGAACGCTACTGGCAGGAGATCCGCGTGGCATTGGCCAATGCCTCGCCACGCAGCGGCTGCCGCCCGGGCACGTTGAGGCTGTAGCCGAGGGTAACCGTCAACCGCTGGCCGGCCTGGATGGAGGCCTGACCGGTGGGTCGGCCCAATGCGTCGCCCACAACCTGTATCTGGTAGCGCAGCCCCTGGGCGCCGGGGTTGTGCAGTCGCACCGAGTAATCGGCCCGGCCCTGTGACCCTGGGGTGACCTGGGTGGCGAACAGTTCTGCGACCAGCCGGCCACCACAATAGGCCGTGGGGGTCGCATAGATCTGCGCGACGGCAGGAGTCGCCATCGCGCAGAAGATAACCATCGAGAGGATTGTTCTGCGCACCGGCAGAATGTCGCACATCGGGCAGCCATGCACGAGTGCGATGGCGAAGCGCCGGTTACTCCGGCGCGATGCCGGCGGCCTGAGCCACCCGGGCCCATTCCGCTACTTCCGACGCGACCTGCCGGCTGAAATCGGCGGCCGGGCCACCCGCCACGGTGATGCCCTGGCCGAGCAGCCGCTCGCTCAGCGCAGGCAGGCGCAGCGCGGCGGTCATCGCCGCATTCAACCGCTCAACCAGTGGCTCGGCCATGCCGGCGGGGCCGAACCCGCCATACCAGTTGATCGCCGTGAAGCCCGGGAAGCTTTCGCCCAGGCTGGGCACGGCGGGCAGCACCGTGGTGCGGCCGCGGCTGCCGATGGCGATGGGCACCACGCGCCCGGCTTCGATCAGCGGCAATGCGTTGACCAGGTTGTTGAACATCGCCTGCACCTGCCCGGCCACCAGCGCCGTGGTCGCAGGCCCCGCCCCGCCGAACGGCACATGCGCGAGGTCGATACCGGCTAACGCCTTGAGCTGCTCCATCGCCAGGTGGTTACCGGTGCCGTAGCCGGGGCTGGAATAGTTCAGCGCGCCCGGGCGGGCGCGCGCCAGCGCCACGAGGCCCGCCATGTCCGACACCCCCAGCGAGGGCGACACCACCAGCACGAAGGGCCCATCGGCCAGGCGTATGACGGCTGTGAAGTCGCGCACCGTGTCGAAGGGCAGGTTGCGCAGCACGGCCGGGTTGATGACGTGCGAATTGGCGGTGACCAACAGGTTGTGTCCATCCGGC
>JACMRO010000518.1 GCA_014376425.1 Rubritepida sp. | reverse complement strand
TGAAGCCATTCTCCAGCATCCAGGCGGCCGGGCGCAGGCCAGTGGCCGCCAGGCATTCATCCACCTCGCGCCGTTGTTCGGCGAGGTGCATCTGCTTGGGGCCGGGGAGGCTGGCAATCGCGCGGAGCATGTCCGGTGTGACCGCGCGCAGCGAATGCGGCGCGAAGCCCAGGGTCACCCGGCCGCTCAGCGCCTCCATCATGCCCATGTAGTCGTCGAGGTCGTTCAGGAACGGCCGTTGCCCGGGTGCGGGATCGGCGCCGAAGATGCCGCCATGGCGGTAGAGGCTGGGCAGCAGCGTCAGGCCGATGCCACTGCGCTGCGCCGCGGCGACCTGTCGCAACCCCATCTCCTCGCGCTGCGCATAGGGCGTGCCGTCGGCGGCGTGGTGCAGGTAGTGGAACTCGCACAGATGGGTGTAGCCGCGCTCCAGGCACTCGATCTGCAGCATCGCCGCCACCGCCTCCGCCCGGTCGGGGTTCATCCGGGCCACGACGGCGTACATGGCCTCGCGCCAGGTCCAGAAGCTGTCCCGCGTGCCGCTGCGGCGCCCGGCCCGGCCGGCCATGGCGCGCTGGAAGCTGTGGCTGTGCAGGTTGGGCATGCCGGGGACGACAAGCCCCAGCCGCCGCCCCGCCTGCGGCGCGCCGGGGGTGACGCCGGTGATGACGCCGGGGGTGGGACCCGCTGCCTCAATCCGCACATCCGCCGCCCAGCCCGATGGCAGCAACGCCTGTTTTGCCCAGAATATCGTCATCCCGCCTGTCTAGCCCGTCGCGGTGCGATGCGTCAGCTTGGGTCCTCGCTCGGCCTGTCTCACCCTGCTGGCCGCACCGGCCCGGCGGACGTGTCCTGGCGCGACGATCGATGCCGCCACGCACGCGACCCGCACCCTGCCCGCGGTGGGGCCATGGCGGTTCGGCGGCGCCGCGGTTACCTTCGGCCGGTCGCGGAGATGCACGCCATGCCCACCCCCATCCGTCTCGGCATCGTCGGCTTCGGCATTATGGGCGAACGCCTGTTGCGCGCGGCACTGGAACACGCGCCCGACTATGTGGTCCCGGCCGGCGTCTGGGACCCCTCTCCCCAGGCGCTGGCCAGGCTGGCAGGGGTGCCCGGCGGGCCGCCGATGCTGCCCTCGGCGGAGGCGGTGATCGCAGCTTGCGACTGCCTTTACGTCGCAACCCCGCCGGCGGCGCATCTGCCCTGGGCCGAAGCCGCGCTGGCCGCCGGCCGCGCGCTGTTCCTGGAAAAGCCGCTGGCGACCGATCTGCCATCCGCCCGCGCCTTCGTGGCGGCGGCCAATGGCGCCCGGGCGGCGGTGAACTTCCCCATGGCCTCCTCGCCCGCCGTGGCGCAACTGGCCACCTGGCAGGCAGGCATGACGCCCGCATCGCTGGCCATCGAGGTCGCTTTCGCCACCTGGCCGCGCGGCTGGCAACAGGATGCGGCCGGATGGCTGGCCCGCCGCGCCGAAGGCGGTTTTACCCGCGAGGTGGTGTCGCATTTCCTGTTCCTGACCCAGCGCATGCTGGGTCCGCTGGAGCTGCTGGAAGCCGCGGTGACTTACCCCGCCGGGGACGACGCGGCCGAAACCGCGATCACGGCGGCGCTGCGGGCGGGCAGCGTGCCGGTCACGCTGCGGGGCGGCGTGGGCACCACCGCGCAGGATGACCACAACAGCTGGACGCTGAACGGCGCGATCCGCCTGCGCGACTGGTCCTTCGCCGAACGGTTGCAGGATGACGGCGCCTGGGCTCAGGCGCCGGGCGCGCTGCCGAATGACCGGATGCGGCCGCTGGTGCTGCGCGACCAACTTCGCGCGGTCGCCGCCATGACGCGGGGCGAAGAGCACAGGCTGGCCACGCTGCGCGAGGCGCTGGCGGTGCAGGAGATGGTGGAGGGCATGCTCAAGCCTGCACCCAGGCGACCCGGCTGAGATAGGTTTGCAGAAAGGCCTGGATGCGTGGTTCGGCCCGCTGGCTGAAGATCTCCGCCGGGGGGCCGCTCTGCACCACCTGCCCATGGTCCAGGAACACCACGCGCGTCGCCAGCCCGGCCACGAAACCCATCTCGTGGCTGACCACCAGCATGGTGGTGCCGCCAGCCGCAAGCGCGCGGATCACGTCCAGCACCTCGGTGGTCAGTTCAGGGTCGAGGGCGGCTGTCGGCTCGTCGAACAGCAGGACGCGTGGCTCCATGGCCAGCGTGCGGGCGATGGCCACGCGCTGCTGCTGGCCGCCTGACAGCGCGGCGGGCTTGCGCGCTGCCAGCGCCGCCAGCCCGACCTGGGCCAGGGCCGCCTCGGCCCGCGCATCCGCCTCCCGCACCGGCAGCTTGCGGACCAGCCGCAGCGCCAGCGCCACGTTCTGCCGTGCCGTCAGATGCGGCCACAGGTTGAACTGCTGGAACACCATGCCCACCGCGCCGTCCCCGGGCCGGGTGGCGCGGCCCTCGACCGCCACGCTGCCGGCGGCGATGGGGTCCAGCCCGGCGATGCAGCGCAGCAGCGACGACTTGCCCGAGCCCGATGGCCCGATGATGCCGATAGCCTCGCCGGCCGTGACGTCGAGATCGATGCCGCGCAGGATTTGCGTGGCGCCCACGCTGCGGTGCAGGCCACGGACTGAAAGGGCGCTCATGCCGCCAATGCCCGCTCGATGCGCCGTTCGGTGGCGCGCGCCAGCATCGCCGTGGCCTCCACAAGGCCCCAATAGACCAGGGCCAGCACCAGCGTCGTCTCGGCGAAGGCGAAGGTGGAGGTGCCCACCCCCTGCACCCGGAAGGTCAGTTCGGGCACGGTGATGATCGACAGCACGGCGGTTTCCTTGATCAGGATGACGGCCAGGTTGGCCAGGGCGGGCAGTACACCCAGCGCCATTACCGGCAGCATGATGCGCCACACCGTGGCCGGGCGGGACAGGCCGAGCAGGCGGGCGGCTTCCAGCTGGCCGGGGGGCACCGCGTTGAAGCCCGCACGGAACACCTCCGAGAAATAAGCGGCGCCATAGACGCTGAGCGCCACGAAGCCCGCCATCACCGGCGACAGGTCGATGCCCACGAAGGGCCCGCCGAAATAGAGCAGGAAGCACTGCACCAGGAACGGCACGCCGCGCACCGTTTCGACCAGCGCCGCCAGCGGCCAGGACACAAGCCGCGGTGCGAAGAAACGCAGCGCGCCAACCAGGAAGCCTAGCGCCATCCCGGCCACCACCGCCGCCAGCCAGATGGCAAGCGTGACCGGCAGGCCACGCGCGGTGGCCCACAGGCTGTCGATGAACGCCTGCATCATGCCGGCCGCGCCCGCGCGGCGAAGGACAGGCTGAGGTTGATGATCAGGTATATCGCGCCGCACAGCGCGTAGGCCGGCAGCGGCTCGAAAGTGCTGGACGCCAGGGCCTGGGCCGAGCGGGTGAGCTCCAGGATGCCCACGACCGAGATCAGCGAGGATGCCTTGATGATGAGGATCGCCTCATTGACCAGCGCCGGGCGCATCGCCTGTGCCGCGATGGGCAGGCGGATGCGCAGCAGGGTCTGCGTCGGCGTCAGCCCCAGCAGCCGCGCCGCTTCCAGCCCGCCGCGCGGGACGAGCGCGAAGCCGCCGCGCAAAATCTCCGCCATGTAGGCCGCGCAGCACAGCCCCAGCGTGCCCACGGCAGCGACGATGCCGGGCAGGTCGATACCCAGGAAGGGCAGCGCGTAATAGGCCAGCAGCAGCTGCACCAACAGGGGCACGCCGCGAAAGAAACTGATGTAGAGCCTGGCCCACCAGCGCTGCGCCGCCACTGCCAACGGCACCCCCAGCGCGAAACCGATGGCGATGCCGGCGGCCGAAATCCAGATCGTCGCCCAGGTCGCGGCCATCATCGATGGCAACGCCCGGACCACGTACTCCCAGCTCAGCGTCGGTCCCTCAGCGTCGCCCTCTCAGGCGTTGGCCTCCACCACGCGGGCCGGCACCTCGAAGGCCTGGCCGAACCACTTGGTCTGCAGCGCGGCCAGGCGGCCATCGGTGCGCATGGTGTCGATCACACCATCGATCGCGTCGATCAATGGCGCCGTGTCGGCGTCCTTGCGGCCGAGATAGCCGAAATACAGCGCCGCGCCGAAGGGCGGGCTGATGACCGAGAAGGCGCCGCGCCGCTGCTGCGCCACATAGGCCAGGTTGGGCAGCGAGTTCGCCACCGCGACGACCCGCCCCGTGGCCAGGTCGGCGTAAGCCTCGCTGAAGGACTGGTATTCGCGCACCTGGGTCGTCAGCCCCAGGCGGCTGATGTAGGCCTGCAATTGCGCCAGCTGGGCGGTGGCCTGGGCGCAGCCCACGGTCTTTCCGTTGATGTCCTCGGGCCGGTTCAGCGTGGTGTCGTTGCTGCGCTTCAGCAGCGCCACGGTCGCGTTGGCGATCGGGGCGGTGAAGCGATAGCGCTCCATCCGCGCGCGGGTGATGGTGGCGGGGCCGGCGACCAGGTCGAAGCGGCCGGCCTCCAGCCCCGGCAGCACACCCGGCCATGGCAGGTCCTGGAAGCGGATGCGGAAGCCCAGCACTTCCGACACCACGGCGAACAGCTCGCTGTTCAGACCGGTCTGCCGGCCGTTTTCGGTGTAGTCGAAAGGGGCGAAGTGGAGCTCGGTGGCGACCAGCAATTCACCGGCGCGGCGCGCCTTGTCGAGGTTGTTGGCCCGCGCGGCGCCGGGGAGGATGGCGGCCGTGGCCAGCATGGCGCGGCGGGTGATAATGGGGGTGTTCATTGAGCCTCTCCTGAATCTGGCAGCCGCGCGGCTTGGCGCCTAGGCTGCCCCGATATGAGAAGGATGCACCATGCCTGACCCTGTCGCCCAGAAAGCCTTGCCGGTGAGCGCGCTGGACGGGGCCGATCTGCCCGCGGTCGCGGCAGCGATCCGGGACGCCTGCACCGGCCCGGGCTT
>JACMRO010000044.1 GCA_014376425.1 Rubritepida sp. | reverse complement strand
GTTCGAATGGCCTGAGCACCGGGAGGCGGGGACGCTGCGCTATGGCGTCTCGCGCGCGGCGCTGATTGCCGTCGGTGCTGCGGCCGCGGTGACCTTCGTGTTTCAGGAGATTTTCCTGGTGCGGCTCCCTTGATGGCAGGCCCAACAGGTAGGGGCCGTGCCCGGGTCAAGCCCGGGCGGGCGGTGCCCGCGTCAGCGCCGGGCCATATCCCGGGATTTCTTCACCGGGGGCGTCGCTGATGTTCGAAGGCCTGTCCATGCTCGGCCAGTCGATGCTGACCTTCGCCGAACCGAGGCTGCTGGCCTACACCTTCGGCGCCACGCTGCTGGGCATCCTGATCGGCTGCATGCCCGGCCTGTCGGCCACGCTGGCCATTTCGCTGATGACGACGCTGACCATCCGGCTGCCGGCGGGCGATGCGATCCTGATCCTGATCTGCGCCTATGTCGGCACCATCTACGGCGGCAGCCGAAGCGCTATCCTGCTTAATATCCCCGGCACCGCCGCCAACGCCGCCGCCTGCCTGGACGGCTACCAGCTTGCCCGCCGGGGCGAGGCGGGGCGCGCCATGGGGATCGCCACCACGGGTTCGGTCGCAGGCTCGCTGTTCGGCATCGTCTGCCTAGCGATCCTGACGCCGGCGCTTGGCGAGATGGCGCTCAGCTTCCAGTCCTACGAGTTCTTCTGGCTCAGCCTGTTCGGCGTGATGATGTCTGGCTCCATCACCGGGTCCGACCCGCTGAAGGGCTGGATCATGGGTGTCCTCGGGCTGTTCGTGGCGTTGATCGGCCAGGACGGTATCCACGCCCATGAACGCTTCGCCTTTGGCGACCCGAACCTGGCCGGCGGCCTTTCCCTCATCCCCACGCTGGTCGGTGCCTTCGGCTGCGCGGAGGTGCTGACGGTGATGGGGGAGCGGTTCAAGCGGGTGCAGATTTACGCCGTGGACAGCGTGCTGCCGCGCATTTCCGACGTGGTGAAATACTGGAAGACCGTGCTGCGCTCGGGCGTCATCGGCGTCTATATCGGCATCCTGCCCGGCGTGGGCGAGGACATGGCCGCCTGGTCCAGCTACGCCGCCGCCAAGCGCGCCAGCAAGCACCCGGAGGAATTCGGCAAGGGTTCGGTCGAGGGGCTGATCGCGGCCGAGACGGGCGATAACGCGTCCATCCCCGGCGGCATCATCCCGGCGCTGGCCCTGGCCATCCCCGGCAGCGCGCCGGCCGCGGTGCTGCTGGCGGCGATGATGATCCATGGCGTGAAGCCGGGGCCGATGCTGATGATCGAGAACCCGAGTTTCGTCTACGACGTGGTAGCGATGAATGTGTACGCCACCCTGGGCATCCTGTTCTTCGGACTGTTTCTGGTGCGGCCGTTGCTCAAGGTGCTGCAGGTGCCGCGGTCGATCATCATGCCAATCATTTTCGTGCTTTGCGTCGTCGGCAGCTTCTCGATCGCGCAGCGGCTGTTCGATGTCTGGACGATGCTGGGCGTGGGCGTGGCGATCTGGTTCCTGCGCCGCCATGGCTACCACCCCGCGCCCTTCGTGCTGGGGCTGGTGCTGGGCGACCTGATGGACAAGTCGCTGCGCCGCGGGCTGGTGATCTCGGACGGCGACCTGTCGCCCTTCTTCACCCGGCCGATCAGCGCCGTGCTCGCCGTGATCGTGCTGATCACGCTGGTGATGAGCATCCCGGCCGGCAATGCGGCGGTGCGGCGGCTGTTCCGGCGCGCCGCCTGATCAGCTATCGACGCGGATGTCGTTGTCGCGGATGACCTGGCCCCACCGGGCAATTTCGCGCCGTAGGAAAGCTTGGCCCTCCGCCGATGTGCCGGCCACGATCTCTGCGCCCTGCTCGGCCATCCGGGCCTGCACCGGTGCCTCGGCCAGCACCTGCGCGATGGCCTGCTGGAGGCGCTGGGTGATGGCGGCGGACACCCCGGCGGGGCCGACCATGATCCAGTAAGTCAGTGCCTCGAAACCCGGAAAGCCTTGCGCGGCGAAGGTCGGCACGCCCGGCAGGAAACGGCTTTCCGTCGCCGAGGACACGCCCAGCGGCTTCAACGCGCCGGCCCGCATATGCGGCATGGTGATGACGATGTTGGACATGAACAGCGGCACATGCCCGGCCAGCGCATCCTGCAGCGCCGGCCCGCCGCCGCGATAGGGCACATGCGTCAGGGTGAAGCCGCCGCGGCTTTGCAGTAGCACGGTGGCGATGTGCGCCAGGCTGCCTACCCCCGTGGTGGCATAGCTGAAACGGTCGGGCCGGGCCTTCGCCGCCTCGATCAGCTGCGGCAGCGTGGTAATGTTCTGGCTGGGATGGGCGGTCAGCGCAAAGGGGCAGGTGCCGAGCAGGCTGCAGACGGTCAGGTCGCCGGCGCGATACGGCAGCTGCATCAGCGTGTCATTGGCGGCCAGCGTATCGTTAGCCAGCACCCATGTGTAGCCGTCCGGCGCGGCACGGGCCACTTCCGACGATGCGAGTGAGCCTGAGCCGCCGGCACGGTTGTCGACCACGATCGGCCGGCCGAGGATCTCCTGCAGCCGCGGCTGGATGATGCGCGCCACGGTGTCGTTCGACCCGCCGGGTGGGAATGGGATGACGATGCGGATCGGCCGGTCGGGCCAGACGGTCTGCGCCAGGGCGGGGGCTGCGAGGCCAAG
>JACMRO010000517.1 GCA_014376425.1 Rubritepida sp. | reverse complement strand
TGGACCGCGCAGGCGCCGCCATGGCGGCGTTGGCGTTGCGGGAAGCGGGCTTCAGCGGCGGCGTGCAGCCGCCGGGCATCGGCGGATCCGCCATCGCGATCCTGGTGGTAGCCGGCGGCCTGTCACCCGCCCGCCTCGGGCGGATGCTGGCCACGGTCCGCCGCTCCTCGCCCAACACGTTCATCTACGCGCCCGTGGATGATGGCGTGGCGGCGGTGGCCGCGCTGGACCCCCAGCTCAACGCCATCCGCTCCCTCGATGATCTGGTGCTGACCATCGAGGGGCTGCTGTCGGAGGCCACGCCACAACCGACCCAGGTCGCCGCCTGAGGGGAAAGGTCAGCGCGGGGCGCCCGGATCGGCAAAGTCAGACCGGCTCGGCCTCGCGCAGGAAATCCTGGCCCGGGCTGCCGCCGGCTCGGCCGACCGGTGCCCGGCCCGGCACCGTGACCCGCACATCCACCGTCAGGCCGGCGAAATCGTTGCCGCTGCCGATGAAGCCACCGCTGATCGGCACCGCCTGTTCGGGCGTGCGGGTCACGGCCACGCGCACGAGATTACGCCCGGCCACCAGCCCGTTGGTTGGGTCGTATTCGACCCAGCCGGCGCCAGGCAGGTAGACCGAGCACCATGCGTGGGTGGTGCCGCCGCCCCGGCTGCTGCCGCCTTCGTCGTTATAGAGGTAGCCGCTGACGAACCGGGCGGCGAGGCCCAGGCTGCGTACCGCCTCCATCATCAACAGGGCGAAGTCGCGGCAGGCACCGCTGCCCAGGGAAAGGGTCTCCACCGGCGTCTGGGTGCCCATCTCCTCACGCGCCGCATAACGGAATTCCTGGTGGATGGCGTGCGTCATCGCCTCCAGCATGGCCAGCGTGCCGACGTCGCTACCGGCCACGAAGCGCCTGGCCCAGGCGTCGACCTGCCGTTCGGGGTCGGCCAGGTGGCGTTCGGAAAGCCGGGCCAGGTCGGCCACCTCATCGGCCGAATACGAGAAGGGGAATAGCTCAGCCTCCGGCTGCAGCGTCGCCCGCGGCAGCCCGGGCCCGGCGGGGTAGTGCGAGAGATCAAGTCTGGAGACAATCCTCAGCGATGCGGTCTCCATCCCGGCCGGCCAGTCCAGCATGCAAATCGAATTGCCGAATACGTCATGCGCCCAGCGCGTGGAACCGGGTGCTGGGTCGACTGCCAGGGTCGCCTCATTCAGCCGCAGGTCATGGCTGTCCTGCGGCCGTACCATCAGCCGGTGCGGCATCAACCGCACCGGCCTGACGTAACTGTATCGGGTCGTGTGGACGACTTGGACATGCGGCATGTGAAGGAACCTCGGATGCA
This sequence comes from Rubritepida sp., assembly GCA_014376425.1. Taxonomy (GTDB): domain Bacteria; phylum Pseudomonadota; class Alphaproteobacteria; order Acetobacterales; family Acetobacteraceae; genus Rhodovarius. The sequence goes on along the minus strand of JACMRO010000517.1, from coordinate 1,385 downwards.
GGCGCGCGGGGGCGACGCTCAGGCGCCGGACCGCCCGCACCCCTTATGCACCCAAGCGCTGGCGGTTGCACCCCCTACAGAAGGGGGGCCGTGCGGCGCGGCTGGCTCCCTGCAAGCCGCCACGCGCCGGGGCAAGCTCTGGATGTCAGCCTGCGCGCGGCCAGCGTCGACCGTACACGGCTGGTGGCCGAGGGTGACGGGCTTGGGTGCGGCGCCGGCAGGGGGGCCATGGGGCACTGCCATCATCGAGGGCTTCGCCGAACGGCTGCAGGTCAGCATTCATTTCGAGGATGCGACCAGTTGCGATGCGGGTACCGTTCTGGACTTTCCTTTTCATTCCCAACAGCGCGAAACATCCTGAAACCTTACCGTTAACAGAGCGTTTTAATGGTCAGTAGAAACTGGCTGGAAGGTCCCCCCGATGCTCAAGGTCTTGCCCTTACCTGTCCCGGTCATGACGCCCGGCGGCCGTGCCTTTGCCCGCTACGCGCTGGCGCCCCAGAGCAGCGGCGAGCCCTGGTGGGTGTTCTACCGTGCGGCAGGCGGTGAATGGTTCACCATGATGCTGCCGGGCGACGAGCAGCCAGCCTGATCAGGGAGCCTGCAGCAAGGCGTGGCGCTTCCGGCCAAAGCTGAGCTTGGCCGGCGCAGACACCAGCATGGCGGGATCCTCCGCCACAACGTCGTCAACGCGGATACCGCCGCCAGCGACGTGCCGGCGGGCTTCGGACCGCGATGTGGCGAAGCCTGCCTGTAGCAGCACTTCCGTCAGCGCCGTGGGGCCATCTAGGATGATTCTGGGCAGGTTGCCGCCCGCTCCCCCCTCCTCGAAAGTCTGCCTGGCTGTTCCTGCCGCGGCGATGGCGGCCTGCATGCCGTGCACCAATGCGGTGGCCTCGGTCGCCAGGATTTTCTTGGCCTCATTCATTTCCGCACCGCGCAGCGCCTCAAGCCGCCCGATTTCATCCAGCGGCAGCTCGGTAAAGAGCTTCAGGAAGCGCGCCACATCACCATCCTCGGTGTTGCGCCAGAATTGCCAGTAGTCGAAGGGCGATAACCGGGCGGCGCTGAGCCACACCGCGCCGTTCGCCGTCTTGCCCATCTTGGCGCCCGAGCTGCTGGTAATGAGCGGCGTGGTCAGCACATGCGCGTCGCCGCCGGTCACCCGGCGAATGAGGTCAGCGCCCAGCACGATGTTGCCCCACTGATCCGACCCGCCCATCTGCAACGCCACACCGCGAGTCCTGAATAGCTCCAGAAAGTCGTAGCTCTGCAGCAGCATGTAGTTGAATTCGAGGAAGGACAGGTTCTGTTCGCGGTCCAGCCGCAGCTTCACACTGTCCATGCCCAGCATGCGGTTGACCGAGAAGTGGCGGCCGACATCA
>JACMRO010000516.1 GCA_014376425.1 Rubritepida sp. | reverse complement strand
GCCGTGCTGATCCCCGAGCCGGCCGGCGGGCCCGACGGCTGTTGCGTGACAGCGCGCAAGGGCGTGGGCCGCTTCTCGCTGCGGGTGCGGGGCCGCAGCGCCCATGCTGGCGGCAACTGGACCGAGGGGCGCAGCGCGGTGGTAAAGCTGGCGGAGAAGATCCTGGCGATCCACGCAATGACCGACCTGGCAAGGGGCGGGGCTGGCGGCGTCACTACCAATGTGGCGCCGATCTGGGGCGGCAGCCGCGCCAACGTCATCCCGCCCGAGGCGGGATGCGAGATCGACCTGCGGGTGGCCAATGCCCAGGACGGCGCCCGGATGGTGGCAGCGATGCTGGCGCTGGCCGAGGATGGCGACGGCATCAGCGTCACCGTCACCGGCGGCATGAATCGGCCGCCGATGGCGGAGAACGAGGACACATTGCGGCTGTATGGCGTGGCGCGCGGGCTGGCGGCGGAGAATGGGTACGCGCTACCCAAGCAGCATCGCGGCGGCGGGTCGGACGGCAATTTCACCGCCGCCATGGGTATTCCCACGCTGGATGGACTTGGCTGCTCCGGCCATGGCGCGCATGCGCCGGATGAGCACATCCGCTGGCGCGAACTGGCCCCGCGCGGTGCCACGCTGCTCGGGTTGTTGCGCACGCTTTGATGCGGTTGCTGCTTGGCATCTGGCTGTGTCTGGGTGGGCTCGCCCAGGGTGCCCGGGCGCAAAGCCTGCAGGCGCATGGCGGGCCGGTTCGGGCCATCGCGGTCGGCCCCGCCGGCCTGGCCTCGGGCGGGCTGGACCAGGCGGTGATCTTCTGGTCGCTGGCGGGGCAGCCGCGGGTGGTGTCGCGCTGGCATCGCGGCGCGATCGAGGCCCTGGTGGCGGTGCCCGGCGGCGGCTTTGTCAGCGCCGGCGAAGACGGCACGATCGCGGTCTGGCCTGCGATGGGCGCGACCACGCCCGATGCGACCCTGCCAGGCCATGCCGGCCCGGTGTTGGCGCTGGCCAGTGACGGCGCGCGGGTGGCCGCCGGCGGGTTCGATGGCGGGGTGCGGGTGTGGAGCGGGCCGGGCGAGGCGACGCTGTATGAAGGCCATCGGGGCCCGGTCACCGGCCTGGCCTTCACCCCGGGCGGCCTGGTCAGCGCCGGGCGGGACGGCACGCTGCGGCTGTGGCCCGGGGGCGCCGTGCTGGCGGAACACGGCGTGCCGCTGGCGGCGCTGGTGGCTCTGGGGGATGGCGTGGCCGGCGGCGGCGCCGATGGTGTCGTGCGGCTGCCCGACGGCGCGACGCTGAGCACCGGAACGCGCCCGCTGGTGGCGCTGGCCGAGCGTGACGGCATCCTGGCGGCGGCCGGGATCGGCGGCGATGTGGGGCTGTGGGACTGGCGGGCCGGCCGGCTGCTGCGGGTGCTGGACGGGCCCGGCCTGCCGGTCTGGTCGCTGGGGTTCGCGCCCGATGGCACGCTGTGGAGCGGTGGCGCCGACCGGCAGCTGCGGCGTTGGGATGTGGCGACAGGCCGCCCCCTGGCTGAAACCCCGGCCATGGAAGCAGCGCTCCCAGCCGACGCCGACCCGCAGGGCGCGCGCGTGTTCCGCGCCTGCCAGGCCTGCCACGCGCTCGGCCCGCAATCCGCGGCCATGGCCGGGCCCACGCTGCACCGGTTGTTCGGGCGCCGCATGGGCAGCGTGCCTGGCTACGCCTATTCCGACCGCCTGGCGCAAGGCGACATTACCTGGACGCCGCAGACAGTGGCCGATCTGTTCACCCGCGGCCCCGATGTCGTGACGCCGGGAACCCGCATGCCGGTGCAGACGGTGGGCAATGCCGAGGATCTGGCGGCGCTGCTGCGGTTCTTGGCATCGGCCACGGGTGATGACAGCGCGGGCCGGTGACGCCGACCGCGCTGCTACCTAAAGGTGGATCAACCCGGGCGCGAAGAAGCCCAGCGCCGCCAGGCCGACGCCCAGCAGCCCCAGCCCCATGCCGCCCCACAGCAGCAGTGCCACGCCGGTGATGATGCTGGCGGAGGCCACCACGATGCCGACCTGGAAGCTGGCCGAGGCATATTCGAACATGTGGTAGCGCTCCATGGCGCGGTCGCGCCGGGCTTCGGCGGCGCGCGCCCGGGTGGTCAGCTCGCGCCGGCCCTCGCCGGTCTCGGGCTCGCTCTCCCAGCGGGCGGCGGTGGCGGTCCAGCGCTGGATCTGCGCTGCGGTGGCATCGCCCGGTGCGAGCGCCGCGGCCTCGGCCGCCGTGCGCACCGTGGTCTGCCGGATGGTGCGGGCCTGGAAGAAGGACCACAGATTGGCGCCCTCGATATTGGCGCTCAGCGCCTCGGTCTGGGCCGACTTCGCGGCCGTCTCGGCAATCGCCAGAAACAGCGCCAGCACCGCGATCAGCAGCGCGACACCCTTATTCTCCGAGCTGTGCGGCGCACCGTGTCCAGCCATGAAACTCTCTCCATAATATGCTGGGCGGGGGATGCCACGGGCCGGGCCGCCGCGCTACCGTCCCGCCATGTCATTCGCCCCGATCCGGCCCCCGGCCGACGCCCCGCCCGTCCGCATCAATCTGTATTCGGACACCCAGACCAGGCCCACGCCGGCGATGAAGGCTGCGATGATGGAGGCGGAGCTTGGTGACGAGCAGCATGGCGACGACCCGACGGTCTGGGCCCTGACCGACCGCATGGCGGCGTTGCTGGGCAAGGAAGCGGCGATCTTCCTGCCCTCCGGCACCATGTGCAACGTCATCGCCATCCTCACCAATTGCCGCAAGGGCGACGAGGTGCTGGCGCATGAGACCAGCCACATCCTGCACAGCGAGGGCGGCACCCATGCGGCGTTGACGGGCGTGCAGATCCTGCCGCTGAAGGGGCCGGGCGGGCAGTTCACCGCTGACGACGTGCGAGCGGCGATCCGCCCGAAGACGCGCTACGCCCCGCCGCAGCAGATGCTGGAGGTGGAGCAGACCGCCAATATTGGCGGCGGCACGGTGTGGCCACTGGCGCAGCTCAACGCCGTGGCGGCTGTGGCGAAGGAACAGGGCTGGGCGACCCACATGGACGGCGCGCGGCTGATGAACGCCTGCGTCGCCGTGGGCGTCTCGCCGGCCGAGATGGTGGCGGGCTGGGACAGCGTCTGGCTCGATTTCACGAAGGGTCTGGGCGCGCCGCTGGGCGCCGTGCTGGCCGGCTCCAAGGACTTTATCGGCCAGGCGTGGCGCTGGAAGCAGCGGCTGGGCGGCTCGATGCGGCAGGGCGGCATTTGCGCCGCGGCGTGCCTGTATTCGCTGGACCACCATGTTGAGCGGCTGGCCGACGACCACGCCAATGCCAGGGCGCTGGCGCGCGGCCTGCGGCAGCTGCCCGGCGTGGTGGTGCAGGAGCCTGAAACCAACCTGGTGTTCTTCGACATCAACGCCACCGGTGTCGATTTCGACCGGTTCGTGGGCCAGTTGCGCGCCCAGGGGATCATGATCTCAGGGCTGGGCGGGCGGGTGCGGGCCTGCACTCATCTCGACGTCACCGCACCGATGATCGATGAGGCGTTGACGGCGATCCGCGGTGCCCTCGCGGCGGCCTGATCCGGGACCGGCACCGGCGGCCGGGGGCGCTGCGCGGCCCCGGTCTGACCGCGGCATGGCGCCAGCCGGGCCGGGCGGGGCCGCTCACGCTTCACCTGCGACAGGGTCCGCCCAGTCGCCCCGGCCGGCCCGCGGTTTCAGAGCCCAGCTGGCCGGCGTGGCGGCCGAGGCGCTGGCGGAGGCGGCGCTTGCCGGCTGGGAAATCCTCGGCCGCCGCGTCCGCATGCCGGCCGGTGAACTCGACCTGATTGCCGAGCGCGACGGGCTGCTCGCCTCCATCGAGGTCAAGGCGCGCCCCTCGCTGCGCGACGCGGCCTTCGCGCTGCAGCCGCGGCAGCGCGCCCGCCTTGTAGGCGCCGCCGAGGCGTGGCTTGCCGCAAACCCTGGCCATGGCGCCGCGGGCATTCGCTTCGACGTCATGCTGGTCGCGGCCGACGGCACCGTGCGCCGGATCGCCAACGCCTTCCGGGTGGGCGACTGAGGCTGCAAATTCAGAACTGCGTAGGCAGCGGTCAGATCCCGATCCAGCCACGCACCTGTTCCTGGTCCCGTTCCAGTTCGGCGGTGGTGCCGGCCCAGACGGTGCGGCCGCGTTCCAGCACATGGTGCCGGTCTGCCAGCCGCTTCAGGGCATGCAGGTTCTTGTCGATCACCAGGATGGACAGCCCTTCGCGCTTCAGCGCCGCCAGGGTGGTCCAGATCTCGGCACGGATCACCGGCGCCAGCCCCTCCGTCGCCTCGTCCAGGATCAACAGGTGCGGGTTGGTCATCAGCGCCCGGCCGATCGCCAGCATCTGCTGCTCGCCGCCGGACAGGGTGCGGGCGGATTGCCGGCTGCGCTCGGCCAGGCGGGGGAACAGGGCATGGATGCGGCCGAGATCCCAGGCGCCCGGCCGGGCGGTGGCGACCAGGTTTTCCCGCACGCTGAGCGTTGGGAAGACCATGCGTCCTTCCGGCACCAGGCCGATGCCGGCGCGGGCCACGCGCTCGGGCGGCAGGCCTGCGATGGCGGCGCCGCGCATCGTCACCGCCCCGCCGCGTGGCCGGTTCAGCCCCATGATGGCGCGAACGGTGGTGGTCTTGCCCATGCCGTTGCGGCCCAGCAGCGTCGCCACCTCGCCCTCACCCACGCGCAGCGAGACGCCAAAAAGGACCTGGCTGGCACCGTAACCGGCCTCCAGGCCGTCGACCTCAAGCATCACGCCGCCCCCGGCCCGGCGGGGCAGGCTGGCCCGGCGGTTCGCAGCCGCGCGGCTCGGCAGTGGCTTGCTTCCCGCCCGGCATCGCAGCTCCCGGCCAGCCGAGGAACGGCCATCACGCCGCCTCCTCGGACAGATAGGCTTCCTGCACCGCCGGGTCAGCGCGGATGGCATCGGCCGCGCCCGTGGCGATGGCGCGGCCATAGACCAGCACCGTGATGCGGTCGGCCAGGGCGAAGACGGCGTCCATGTCGTGCTCCACCAGCAGAATGGCGAACTGGCCCTTCAGCGCGCGCAGCGTCTCGGTCATCCGCAGGCTCTCGGCGGCGCCCAGGCCCGCCATGGGCTCGTCCAGCAGCAGCAGGCGTGGCCGGGCTGCCAGGGCCACGGCCAGCTCCAGCACCTTGCGTTCGCCATGGCTGAGGTCCGCGACCCGGGTCTGTGCCCGCTCCAGCCCGACCTGCGCCAGCAAGGCGCGGGCGGGCGCCAGCAGCGCGGGGTCGCGCGCCGCGGAGCGCCAGAAGCGGAAGGAGTGCCCGGCCCGCGCCTGCACCGCCAGTGCCACATTGGCCAGCGCCGTGTCGTCATCCAGCAGCTGTACGATCTGGAAGCTGCGCGCGAGGCCGCGCTTCACCCGTGCCGCGACAGGCAGCCGGATGATGTCCTCGCCCAGGAAGACGATCCGCCCGGCATCGGGCCTGATCTCGCCGGTGAGCTGGCCGATCAGCGTGGTCTTGCCCGCGCCGTTCGGTCCGATCAGGGCGTGCAGTTCACCCGGCTGCACGTCGAGCGCGAAGTCGTCGGTCGCCGTCAGCCCGCCGAAGCGTTTGACCAGGCCTTGCACGCGCAGCACGGGCTCAGCCACGGCGGAACAACCCCATGATCCCGCCGGGCGCGAACAGCACCACCGCCAGCAGGATGGGCCCGAGGAAGAACTGCCAATGCTCGGTGACGCCGCCCAGCGCGTATTCCAGCCCGACCAGCGCTGCCGCGCCGATCACGGGGCCGAGCAGCGTGCCCACCCCGCCCAGAATGACCATCACCATGATCTCACCCGATTTCTGCCAGGCCATCAGGTCGGGCGAGACGAAGCGCAGGTAGTTGGCGGTCAGCGCTCCGGCCAGGCCGCAGCCCATGCCGGCGATGGTGAAGGCGGCCAGCTTGTAGCGGTATGTGGCGATGCCGATGGCGGCCATGCGCCGCTCATTCTGGCGGATCCCCTCCAGCACACGGCCGAAGCGGCTGCCCACGATGCGCCATTGCAGGGTCAGCCAGGCCACCAGCAGCCCCAGGCAAAGCCAGTAGAGCTGGTCCTGTTCCCGCAGGTCCAGCCCCGGCACGATATTGCGCCGCCGGATCAGCAGCCCGTCATCGCCGCCATAGGCCTTCAGGCCCACGAACAGGAAGAACAGCATCTGCGCGAAGGCCAGCGTGATCATGATGAATTGCACGCCCGTGGTGCGCAGCGACAGCGCGCCGATCGCCGCCGCCACCACACCCGACACCAGCACCGAGACCGGAAGGGTGATGAGTAGCTGGTTGGTGCCGGGGATCAGTCCCCAAAGCGGTTCGCCCAGCCGGAAATGCTCCCACAGGATGCCGACGGTGTAGGCGCCCAGCCCGTAATAGGCGGCGTGCCCGAAGCTCACCATGCCGCCATGGCCCAGGATGAGGTTCAGCGAGGCGGCGGCGATGCCGAGGCACAGGATGCGGGTGGCGAGGCCGATGGTGGCAGGCTGGCCGGCGGCTTCCGCGGCCCAGGGCAGGGCCACGGCGGCCGCCAACAGAATACCCAGCCAGACGGCGTTACGCATGGGGGACGAACAGCCCGCGCGGCCGCCACAGCAGCACCACCGCCATCAGCACGTAGACGCCCATGGAGGAGAGTGCGGCACCCAGCGCATCCGCCTCGCTGCCTGGCATGACTTGGCGCAACCAGCCGGGCACGAAGCCGCTCAGCAGCGTCTGCACCACGCCCACCAGCAACGCGCCCAACAGCGCGCCGCGCACCGAGCCGATGCCGCCGATCACCACGACGACGAAGGTCAGGATCAGGATCTGCTCCCCCATGCCGACCTGGACGTTGCCGATGGGCCCCGTCATGACGCCCGCCAGCCCGGCCAGCAGCGCGCCCAGCCCGAAGACCAGGGTGTAGAGCAGCCGCACATCGACGCCGAGCGCGCGCACCATCTCCCGGTGCGTGGCCCCGGCGCGGACCAGCATGCCCGCGCGCGTGCGCTGGATCAGGAACCACAGCCCGGCGGCCACCAGCAGCCCGACCGCGATGACCAGCAGCCGGAAGCTGGGGTATGGGATGCCCGGCCAGATCTCGATGGAACCCTGGAAGCCGGCTGGCAGCGCCACCATCAAGGGCTGCCGGCCGAACAGGATGGTGATGCCCTGGTTGAAGAACAGGATCAGCCCGAAGGTCGCCAGCACCTGGTCGAGATGGTTGCGCGCATAGAGCCGGCGCAGCACCACCAGCTCGATCAGCATGCCGGTGATGGCGGCGGCGGCCACGCCGGCCAGCAGGCCAAGCCACCAGCTGCCGGCCGCCTGCGCCACCAGCGCCGCGGCAAAGGCGCCGATCATGTAAAGCGAGCCATGTGCGAGGTTGATCACCCCCATGATGCCGAAGACGAGCGTCAGCCCGGCCGCCAGCAGAAACAGCGTGACGCCGAGTTGCAGCCCGTTCAGCACCTGCTCGACGATCAGCGCCACGGATGGCTTTCAGGGGAGGCAGCCGCCATGCGTCACTTCCGGGCTTGCGCCTGGCAGCTCCCCACACTGGCCGATCGCGGCGCGACTGCGCCCGGCAACGATGTGGCTGCGCCTGGCAACGGCGCGGCTGAGCTCTGCAACGGCACCGTTGCGCCCGGAATCAGTGAGGCCGCGTCCGGTAACGGCGCGGCCGCGCCCGATGCCCTCAAATCCGGCACTGCGCTGCGAATACGTCGCCGTGGTTCTCCAG
>JACMRO010000515.1 GCA_014376425.1 Rubritepida sp. | reverse complement strand
TTCGCTCCGGGCGCGGGACGGGTCGAAATACATCGTGTGGCCGGCCATGCGCAGCCCATCCAGCGTCAGCATCGGCTCGCGCCCGGTTATCCGCGCCATCTGCTCAGCCGCCCAGGCGAGGGGGAACAGGGGAGCACGCGGCAGTCGCACCGGCGCGCGCCGGCCAAAGCTGCCGGCGATGTGTCCCAACAGGTCGGCCAGACTGACATCCTGGCCGCCCAGGATGTAACGCTGGCCAACGCCGCCCCGTTCAAGCGCCACCACCACCCCCCGGGCGCAGTCATCGACATGCACCAGGTTCAGGCCGGTCTCGACATAGGCCGGCATCCTGCCGCGGGCTGCTTCCAGAATGACGCGGCCGGTGGGCGTTGGCCGCCGGTCACGCGGGCCGATCGGCGTGCTGGGCTGAACGATCACCGCCGGCAGGCCGCCCTCCAGTACCATGCGCTCGACCAGGCGCTCGGCCTCGGTCTTGCTTTTCTTGTAGGGCCCGATGGCCTCCTCGACCGTGGCCGTATCCATCTCGGTGGCCGGGCGGCCGTCGGCGCGGGGCGCCAGCGTGGCCACGCTGCTGACATGGACGATGCGGCGAAGGCCGGCGTCCATGGCCGCGCGCATCAACGCCGCGGTGCCGCCCACATTGACCGCGCGCATCCGTTCGGGGTCGGGCACGAAGATACGGTAGTCGGCCGCGCAGTGGATGAGGGCTTCGCAGCCTGCCAGCGCGGCATGCAGGCTGGGAGTGTCGGTCAGGTCGCCCGGCACGAAGGCGACGGGCAGGCCGTCCAGCAGGTGGCGCGACGTTTCCGGCCGGGCGAGCGCGACCACGCGGTGCCCGCTTTCCAGCAGCGCACGCGCCACGGCGCTGCCCAGGAAGCCGGTCGCGCCGGTCACCAGGGTGGTCAAGGGTTCGGCCATGGGGGCTTGTGGCGCGGCCCCGGCCGGGGGTCCACCCCTCGATTTGCCACCGGCGCGATGCTATGTTGCGAGTATGATGATGACCCGTCGTGCGGCGCTGGCCGCCTCCGCCGCCCTCCTCGCCATCGCCCCCGCCCTCGCCCCGGCATGGGCGCAGACGCCGGCCGCGCCCGTGGAGGGCTTCCACGCCACGCTGATCGAGATCATGCGCAACGCGCCCCGACTAGGCGTGCGCGGCAGGTTCGACCGGCTGGCCCCGGTGATGAACCAGGTGTTCGACCTGCCGGCTATGACCCGCATCGCGGTCGGGCCGGCATGGACCGGCTTCACCGCCGCTGACCAGGCAGCGCTGACCGAGGCGTTCAGCCGCTGGTCGATCGCCACCTACGCCGCCCGCTTCGACGGCTTCGCGGGCGAAAGCTTTGCCACCCAGGGCGTACAGGCCACCGCCAATGGCGACCAGCTGGTGCGCACCGTGCTGAACCGTGCCGCAGGGCAGGACCCGGTGGTGCTGAGCTACCTGCTGCGCAACAGCCGCGTGGTGGACGTCTACCTCACCGGCACCATCAGCGAGCTGGCCTCGCGCCGCAGCGAGTTCGCCGGCCTGATACGCGAGGGCGGCGCCGCCCGCCTGCTCAGCGAGCTGCAGCGCCGTAACGCCGCCCTGCTGGGCTGAGCGGGTTGCGGCCGCCGCGTTTTGCGGGTTGATGGCGCGGCGGCAGCAGCGGGGCGCGCGGGATGTTTCACGACTGGATCACGGCGCGCGTCGCCGGGCAAAGCTTCATAGACATAGGCGGCATCGGCGAGTGGTCGGTGAATGAGACGGTGGGCACCGCGCTCAGGGGCGGCGCCTCGCGGGCGGCAATGGCGGACATCGCCGGCTTCGAAAGCCCGTTCTGGCCACATTTTCACGCCCGCATGGCCGAGCGCGGTTTCGGTCGCGACCGCTATGACAATTATGACCGGGTGGATATCGTGGCGGGCGACCTGACCAGCCGCCTGCCGGTGTTCGACATCGTCCACAGCACCGGCATCCTCTACCACCTCAGCGACCCGGCGCGGGCGTTGTGGAACCTGCGGCGGATCACCGGCCGTTGGCTGGTCACCAACACCATCACCATTCCCGACGTGATCAGCAACGCCGAGGGCACGTTGCGTTGCGAAGGCAGCGCGGCGCTTTTTCTGCCTGGCATCGGCGAAGCGGAGCGCGCCGTGCTGCGGCTGCACTACCAGAAGAAATTCGGCTGGGACCTGGACATGATGGCGCCGCGTGCAGGGGACGATGCGGCGCCGATGCCCTATTTCCTGCCGGACGGCCCCAGCCCCTGGCCCTACTGGTTCCTGTTCACCCGTGCCGGCTTCCTGGGGCTGCTGCGGGCGGCGGGCTTCGCAGTGCGCGAGGAGTTTTGCTGGGAAGACCATGCACATTTTGTTCTGTGTGAGAAGATCTGATTTGACGCCGGCAAGCGGGGCGAGAACGCCGTTCGCCCTGCTGCTTTTTCAGTACCGCGCGCAACATATAGGCAATGTCCGTCGAGCCATCCGCGGGCTGCGTTACGCCAGGCCTAAGCTCAGGCCTCAACCAGCAAAATGGCGTCGAGCGCAGGCTCGCCGGACCAGTCGATCACCTCGTGGGCGAGAACGCGCAGGCCTGCCCGAACGGCAAAGTGCCGAGCGACCACCAAGCTGCCGAAATTCCGCCAATGCCGATTTTGACTATATGTACCTTCTGGATTCTCCGTGTTGTTCGACACATGCAACAGCGCGCGGCCGCCGGGGATCAGGACACGCTTGATTTCACGTAGATAGGCCAACACATCGATCAGCTCGAAATGCACCATCGCATCATAGCAGAATAACGCGGTCTGGCTGGCATCGGCGATGCCGGGCAAGTCGTTGCCTTTATTGACGATAAACTGCACGCGCCCCTTGCCGGCAAACCGTTGGCGGCAGGCCGCAATGTTGGTTTCATTGACATCGATCAGGGTGATATCGCCGGCGCGGTGCAAAATGTGCTCGGCGTGGCGGCCGTGACCGCAGGCCAGTTCGATGACGGTGGTCAGGTCGAGTTGGTCGAACAGCGGCGGGAACGGGCTGCCCTCGTCCCAAAAACCACCCATCCACCGCTCGGCCTGCTCATAATAGCCGACCTCACGATGGTCACCTGCAATTCTCTGCCGCTCCTGAATCAGCCGATCTTCCATCTCTCGCCGCTCCTGAATCAATCAATCTTGTAGGTTTTTGGCTTTAGCATGGGGGGGCACCAACTGGGTAGGTTCAGCGGCGGCGGGCGGAATCCAGGGTCGCGCCGGCCCAGGCGGGGTCGGTTCGCGCCCGTGC
>JACMRO010000514.1 GCA_014376425.1 Rubritepida sp. | reverse complement strand
GGGCTGCCCACGGCGATCCGCCGGATGAAGTCAATCATCGCCGCGTCACGCGGTTAAAAGGCTGGCAAAGAACTGGCGGCTGAGGGCGGGCGAGGGAATTTTCGGGCAGGAAAGGCTGGTTCGCCGTCAAGATGCTGTCGCATCCTGGCAACTGACCAACGCATCCTGCGCGGCAAGGCACCGCTCAGCGGACCCGCCCAGTTCTTCGGCAGCCTGTTAAGGCCTGGCCGCGACCCCGGCCCAGATCGGCGCCAGATTGACCAGCAGCACCACGTCGCGCGGCGCCATATCCTGCGCGAATTCCGCCGCCGTGGTCGCACCGGGGTTCCAGCGGGCGACGATTCGCTCCACTTCGCTCACCGCCCGGCGCTGGGGCGGGCGCGGCGCCGCCTCGCGCAGCATGCCTGTGGCGCGCAGCAGCAGCACGCGCTTCACCACCAGCAGCAGCCGCGCCGCGGCGTCCAACAGCATGCGTTCGGCGAAGCGGCCCGTGGCCACCTCGGCCAGTGCCTCCATCGCGGTGCCGCGCATCATCACACTGGCTGAGGCTTCGCCGAATTCTGGCATGACCGTTCCCGTTTCGTGAACGCAATGGAACGGCAGATTGTGGCGGGAATGCAAGCGTCGTTACGCCGCCCGCCGGCCCTCCCCCTTGAGGCGAACCAGGTTATTCAGAATTTCCCGCGCTGCCCGCACACGGGCTGCAAGGTCCATCTCCCGCAGCACGGCCAGCTTGTGGTCCGGCCGCAGTTTCACCAGGCCCTTCTGCGCTGCTACCCAGCCGACCAGGCCGCCGGGGTTGGCGAAGCTGTTGCGATGGAAGCCCAGCACCACGCCCTTCGGCCCGGCATCCAGCCGCTCCACCCCCGCCTCGCGGCACAGCCGCTTGATGGCGACGACGGCCAGCAGGTTTTCCACCTCCTCGGGCAACGGTCCGAACCGGTCGGCCAATTCGGCGCCCATTGCCTCGATCTCGGCATCGTTGGCCAGGCTGCCGATGCGGCGGTACAGCCCCAGCCGCACCGGCAATTCGGCGACGTATTTCTCCGGGATGAGCACCGGCAGGCCGAGCGAGATGTTGGGAATCCAGTCTGCCTCCGCATCGCGCCGGCGCCCGGTCTTCAGGCCGGCCACCGCGTCCTCCAGCATCTGCTGATAGAGCTCGATGCCGACCTCACGGATGTGGCCGGACTGCTCGTCGCCCAGCAGATTGCCCGCGCCGCGGATGTCCAGGTCGTGGCTCGCCAGGGTGAAGCCGGCGCCCAGATTGTCCAGCGTCTGCATCACCTCCATGCGTTTTTGCGCAGACGCACTGAGCCGGTGCGCCGCCGGCCAGGTCAGGTAGGCGTAGCCGCGCTGCTTGCCGCGCCCCACCCGGCCGCGCAGCTGGTAGAGCTGCGCCAGGCCGAACATGTCGGCGCGGTGGATGATCAGCGTGTTCACCGCCGGCATGTCCAGGCCGGACTCCACGATGTTGGTGGACAGCAGGATGTCCCATTTCGCATCGCCGAACTCGGTCATCACGCGTTCCAGCTCGGTCGGCGTCAGCCGGCCATGCGCCTCGGTGATGCGCGCCTCGGGCACGATCTCGCGCAGCCTCTCGGCCACCTTGGGCATGTCCTCCAGCCGCGGCACCACGCAGAAGATCTGGCCGCCGCGGAAGCGTTCCCGCTGCACCGCCTCGCGCAGCACCACCGGGTCCCACGGCATGATGAAGGTGCGCACCGCCAGGCGGTCGGTTGGCGGCGTCGCGATGATGCTCATCTCGCGCACGCCGGTCAGCGCCAGCTGCAGGGTGCGCGGGATAGGGGTCGCGGTCAGCGTCAACACGTGAACGTCGGTCTTGAGCGACTTGAGCCGCTCCTTGTGGGCGACGCCGAAATGCTGCTCCTCATCGACGATCACCAGGCCGAGTTCGCTGAACTCAATCCCCTTAGCCAGTAGCGCGTGGGTGCCGATGACAATGTTGATGGTGCCGTCGGCCAGGCCGGCCTTGACCACGGCGGCATCCTTCGGCGTGACCATGCGGCTGAGCTGCGCGACCTTCATCGCCAGCCCCTCGAATCGCGCCGTGAAGGTGCGGAAATGCTGCCGCGCCAGCAGCGTCGTCGGCACCACCACCGCCACTTGGGTTCCGGCCATGGCGGCAATGAATGCGGCCCGCAGCGCCACCTCCGTCTTGCCGAAGCCGACATCGCCGCAAATGAGGCGGTCCATCGGCCGTCCGACGGAGAAGTCCTCCAGCACATCGGCGATGGCGCGGGTCTGGTCGTCGGTCTCGATGAAGGGGAAGCGGGCGCAGAACTCGTCCCACGCGCCTTCGGGCGGGTGGAAGGCGTCGGCCTCCCGCGTGCGGCGCTCGGCGGCGACGCGGATCAGCTGCACCGCCATGTCAGCGATCTTCTGCTTGGCCTTGGCCTTCCGGTTCTGCCAGGCAACACCGCCCAGCTTGTCCAGCGCCACGCCGCCCTCGCTGCCGAAGCGGGACAGCACCTCGATGTTCTCGACCGGCACGAACAGCTTGTCGTCGCCGGAATACAGCATCTTCAGGCAGTCATGCGGCGCGCCCGAGACGGTCAGCGTCTCCAGCCCGTCATAGCGGCCGATGCCGTGCTCCTGGTGCACCAGCAGGTCGCCCACCTCGATGCCTGTGGCGTCGGCGATGAACTGGTCGGCGCGCTTCTTGCGCCGGGGCGGGCGGGAAATGCGCTCGCCCAGCAGGTCCTGCTCGGCGCAGATGGCCAGCTTGTCGGTGATGAAGCCGCGCTCCAACGGCAGCACCGCCACGGCGACCACGCCGGCGTCGAGCCGACCCAGCCCGTAGGCGTCGGCCACCGTCTCGGCCGGCACCCGGTTCTCGGCCAGCATGTGGCGCAGCCGTTCGGCCGATCCGCGCGTCCAGGCCGCCACCACGTTTCGCCGGCCGCGGCTGGCTTGCGTCTCGGCATGCGCGGCATAGGCGCGGAAGACGTTCTCGCCGGCCTGGCGCACATCCATGAACAGCCGGCCCTGGCGGCCGCCGGCATCGACGCCGGCGACGCCATCGGGCTTGTTGAAGGGCGACAGGATGGCAAGCTGGCTGTCCTCCAGCATGGCGTCCCAGCCGGCGCGGTCGAGATACAGCCGGGCGGGGGGTGCGGGGCGATAGGGCACCTCGCCATCGGCAATGCGCGCGGGCACGCGACGGGCCTCGTAATGGTCGGCGATCATCTCCAGCCGCGCCGTCAGCACGTCGCCCGCCTGGTAATCGAGGCTGACCATCGCATCCGGGCCCAGATGGTCCAGCAGCGTCTCCATCCGGTCGTGGAACAGCCCGGCCCAGTGCTCCATGCCGGGGTGCCGGCGGCCGGCGGAGATCGAGACATAGAGCGGGTCATCGGCCGCCGCTGCGCCGAACAGCTCGCGGTAGCCCTCGCGGAAGCGCGCGATGCCGTCCCGGTCCAGGAACACCTCGCCCACCGGGCGCAGGGTGAAGGATTCGACCACGATCGCCGAGCGCTGCGTGCCGGGGTCGAAGCGCCGCATGGCGTCGATCTCGTCGCCAAACATGTCGATGCGGATGGGCTCGGGCTCGCCGGCCGGGAACAGGTCGATGATGCCGCCGCGCACGGCATACTCGCCATGCTCCATCACGGTGTCGGCCCGGTTGTAGCCATTGGATTCCAGGAAGCCGATGATGGCCTCAGGCGTCACCCGCCCGCCCTTGCGCAATGCCAGCGTGCTGCCCGAGAAAATGCTGCGGGGCGGCACCTTCTGCACCAGCGCATTCACCGTCGTCAGCACGATGCGCGGCCGGGTGGCCTTCTCCGCCAGCACCGCCAGGGTGGAGACACGCTCGGACACGATCTCGGGGTTGGGCGAGACGCGATCGTAGGGCAGGCAGTCCCAGGCCGGGAAGCGCAGCACCTGTGCCTCGGGCATGAAGAAGGCCAGCGCCTCCTCCAGCCGCGCCATGCGGGCATCGTCGCGCGTCACATGCAGCACGGGGCCTGCGGCCTCAGCGCGGCGGGCGCGCAGCAAGGTGGCGTCCACCCCCTCGGGCGCGCCGTAGAGAGTAATCATGTGGATGCCATGCCCGCGCCCGGTTCGGCGCATTCCGCGGCCATCCGCATCAGCATCGGCGTGGCGTGGCTGTCGGGAATCGGCAGGCGGCCGGTCAGCCAGTCGGTCAGGTCGGGGTCCTGGTAAGCGAGCACGGCTTCCAGGTCATCCATCTCGGCCTCGGTAAAGACCGCGATATGGCGGGTGACGAAGCGGCCGACCATCAGATCCGCCTCCCTGGTACCGCGGTGATGGGCGCGAAAGACGATGCGGCGGCGGCGCGGGGACAGTTCTGTTTCGGTCATCGCGTGGCATATAGGCGTCCGTGCGCCCCCCTGTCAGCCCAATCAACCCCCTCGAAGCGCCGCTATCGGCGTTGCGCGGCGTGGGCCCCACCACGGCGGCGCGGCTGGAGCAGGCGATTGGTGGCAAGCGGGTGCTGGACCTGCTGCTGCACCTGCCCGAGCGCTTTGCCGAGCGGCTGCACATCGACGGCCCGCAGGACGCGCCGCCAGACTGCGAAGTGGTGCTGCCCGTGGTGGCGGAGGGCCACCGCGCCGTTCGCTCCTCCAAGGGTGCGCGCTATGTCGAGGTGCGGACGGCGCGGGTGACGCTGCGCTTCATGCAGGCGCATCTGCCGTGGATAGAGAGCAGGCTGCCGCGCGGCGAACCCCGCTTTGTCGCCGGCAGGCTACGGCCGGAAGGCGAGGGATGGTCGATGATGAGCCCCGCCGTGGCGCGCGACGCGGCCGACCTGCCCGAGCGCCAGGCGATCTACCCGATGACCGAGGGCCTGCGCCCGCACCACATCGCAGCCGCGCTGGCCGGCGCCCTGGCGCTGCTGCCCGAGCTGGAGGAATGGGCCGACCCGCCCCTGGTGCGGCGCGAGAACTGGCCGTGTTTCGCGGCCGCCTTGCGCGCCGTCCACGCCGGCCCGGCGCCCGGCGCCCGCGCCCGCCTGGCCTATGACGAGCAGCTGGCCGGCCAGGTCGCCATGGCCCTGGCCCGGCGCCGCGCACGGGCCCAGCCCGGCCGCGCGCTGCTGGGCAATGGCAGCCGCCGCGCCGGCGCGCTGGCCTTGTTCGGCCACGCCCCCACCGCCAGCCAGGCCGCGGCCCTGGCCGAGATCGGCGCCGATCTGGCCGCGCCCGCCCGCATGCTTCGCCTGCTGCAGGGCGATGTCGGCAGCGGCAAGACGCTGGTCGCGTTGCTGGCGATGCTGCGCGCGGTCGAGGCCGGCACCCAGGCCGCGCTGATGGTGCCGACCGAATTGCTGGCCCGGCAGCATCTGCGCACCCTGACCCGCCTCTGCGCCCCGGCCCAGGTGGCGCTGCTCAGCGGCAGCGTGAAGCCGGCCGAGCGGCGGCGCGTGCTGGCCGGCCTGGCCGATGGTGGCATCGACATCGCCATCGGCACCCACGCGCTGTTCCAGGACGGCGTCACCTTCCGCGACCTGGGCCTGGCGGTGGTGGATGAGCAGCACCGCTTCGGCGTGCAGCAGCGCCTGACCCTGGCCGGCAAGGGCGCTGCCACCGACCTGCTGGTGATGACGGCGACGCCCATCCCGCGCACCCTGCTGCTGACCCATTGGGGCGAAATGGAGGTCAGCCGCATCACCGGCAAGCCGGCCGGGCGGCAGCCCATCGCCACCAGCGTGCATGGCCTCGCGAACCTTGAGGATGTCATCGCCGCCTGTGGTCGCGCCCTGGCCGGCGGTGCCCGCATCTACTGGGTCTGCCCGCATGTGGCCGAAAGCGAGACGATGGAGGTGGCCGCCGCCGAAACCCGCTTCGCCGAACTGCGCGAACGCTTCGGCGAGGGGGTGGCGTTGGCGCACGGCCGGCTGGATGTGGCGGTGCGCGAGGCCGCGCTGGCGCGCTTCGCGGCCGGCGAGGCGCGGCTGCTGGTTGCCACCACCGTCATCGAAGTGGGCGTCGACGTGCCCGAGGCGACCGTGATGGTGATCGAGCACGCCGAGCGCTTCGGCCTGGCCCAGCTGCACCAGCTGCGGGGACGCGTCGGCCGGGGTGCGGCCCGCAGCTATTGCATGCTGCTCTACGACGAAGCGGCGGGGCGGGCGGCGCGCGACCGCCTGTCGATCCTGCGCGACACCGAGGACGGCTTCGTCATCGCCGATGAGGATTTCCGTCTGCGCGGTGCGGGCGAGGCGCTGGGCACCCGCCAGTCCGGCCACGAGATGGCAAGGCTGCCGTTGGAGGACGGCCAGGCGCAGGCGCGGCTGGTGCAGTTGGCGCGGGATGATGCGGAGTTGTTGCTGCACCGCGACCCTGGCCTGGCCAGTGAACGCGGCGCGGCGGTGCGGCTGCTGCTGCGGCTGTTCGGGCGGGAGGATGCGGCGCTGCTGCTGGGCGCCGGGTAGCCTAACGCGTCGCCACGCGCGGTCGCCCCATCACCTTTGCCTGCGGCCGCGACCGGGCGTGGAATCCGGTTTCGCAGGGTGTGTCCCGTGCCGTGGCGGCAACTCGGGCCTGCTTTCCCCCTTGCCAATGGAAATCGGCTGCGCGATGCACCTCACGCAGCCTTGGGGGCCGGCGTTGACCGCATTGATCGAGATCGAGCACCTGACCAAGCGCCTCGGCGGCTTCACCGCCGTGGACGACGTCACCTTCTCCGTCGCGCGTGGTGAGGTGGTGGGCTTCCTCGGCCCCAACGGCGCCGGCAAATCCACCACCATGCGGATGCTGGCGGGCTTCATGCCGCCCAGCGCCGGCACCGCCCGCATTTGTGGCGCCGATGTCGCGGAAGAGCCCGTCCGCGCCAAGCGATCCCTGGGCTTCCTGCCCGAAGGCGCGCCCACCTATCCGGAGATGACCGTCGCCGCCTTCCTGGGCTTCACGGCCCGCATCCGTGGCTACCACGGCGCCGAGCGCACGCGCCGCGTTGCCCGGGCGATGGAGCGGACTCAGCTGGAGGGGGTGCGGCTGCAGCCGATCGAGACGCTGTCCAAGGGCTTCAAGCGCCGCGTCGGCCTGGCCCAGGCCTTGTTGCACGAACCACCGGTGCTGGTGCTGGACGAACCGACCGACGGGCTGGACCCGAACCAGAAGCACGAGGTGCGTGCCCTGATCCGCGACCTGGCGCCCGACCGCGCGATCATCATCTCGACCCACATCCTCGAAGAGGTCGGCGCCGTCTGCACCCGCGCCATCATCATCGCCCGCGGCCGCGTGGTGGTGGACGCGCCACCCTCTGTGCTGGAACAGACCGGGCGCAGCCTCGAAGAGGTGTTCCGCGCGCTGACGACGGAGCGCCCGGCATGAGCCCCCACGAACCCGCAGGTGGTGACCGGGTTGGACTTTCTTGGCCAGGCCCGACCCGGCCATCCCCCGACGCCATGGCGCGCCCATGATCGCCGTTGCCCGCCGCGAGCTAGCCGGCTATTTCGCCACCCCCGTGGCCTACGTCTTCATCGTCATCTTCCTGGTGATGTCGGGCGTGCTGACCTTTACGCTGGGCAATTTCTTCGCTCGCGGCCAGGCCGACCTGAACCCCTTCTTTTCCTTCGTGCCCTGGCTGTTCCTGTTCCTGGTGCCGGCGCTGACGATGCGGCTCTGGGCCGAGGAACGCCGCCTCGGCACCATCGAGCTGCTGCTGACCCTGCCGATGCCGCAGTGGCACGCCGTGGTGGGCAAGTTCCTGGCCGCCTGGGCGTTTTGCGCCATCGCCCTGGCCCTGACCTTCCCGCTATGGCTAACAATAAACTGGCTGGGCGAGCCGGATAATGGCGTCGTCCTGGCCGGTTACGTCGGATGCCTGTTCGTGGCCGGCGCGTATCTGGCGCTGGGTGCGGCGATCTCGGCGCTGACCAAGAACCAGGTTGTGGCCTTCGTGCTTGCCGTCGCCGGCTGTTTCATCTTCGCGGCCGCGGGCTCGCCCGTGGTCACCGCCTTCCTGACCACCAACCTGCCGGTGCTGGCCGATGTGGCCCGCGCGCTGTCGGTGACCGACCGCTTCTCCGGCTTCACCCGTGGCGTCGTCTCGGCGCGCGACGTGGTCTTCTTCGCCAGCTTCATCGCCTTCTGGTTGTTCGTGAACAATGTGGTGCTCGACCATCGGAAGGCCGACTGATGGCGCGCAGACTCTGGTTCTCGACCTTCGGTCTCATCGCGGCGGCGGCATTGGCCATCGGCGTGAATATGCTGGCCGACCGCTTCGCCACCCATGCCCGCTTCGACCTCACCCAGGCCCGTCTCTACACCCTGTCCGCCGGCAGCCGGCAGGTGCTGGCGGGCCTGCGCGACCCGGTCACGCTGCGGTTGTTCTACTCGCGCCGCCTGGGTGCCGAGATCCCTGTCTACGGCGCCTATGCCGAGCGGGTGCGCGACATGCTGGCGGAGTACGTCGCCGCGAGCGCCGGCAAGCTGCGGCTGGAAATCCTCGACCCCGAGCCGTTCTCCGACACGGAGGATCGCGCCACTTCGCTGGGGCTGCAGGCGGTGCCGCTGGACCAGGCGGGCGAGCAGGTCTTCTTCGGCTTGGCCGCCAGCAACGTGGCCGACGAGGAGCGGACCATCCCGTTCTTTCAACCCGAGCGCGAGCGTTTCCTCGAGCTCGATCTCACCCGGCTGATCTACGAACTCTCTAACCCCGCGCGCCCTGTCGTGGGCCTGCTGACGGCGCTGCCGCTGAACGGCGACCCGCGGGCGATGATGCTGCGCCAGCCCGCGCTCGCCCAGCCGCAGGTGGTGATCAACCAGCTTCGGCAGTTCGTGACCCTGCGCGACCTGGCCCCTGACGCGCAGCTGATCGACCCTGACATCCGCGTGCTGATGCTGGTGCACCCACAGAACCTGCCCGACACGACCCTTTACGCCATCGACCAGTTCGTGATGCGCGGCGGCCGGCTGCTGGCCATGGTCGACCCGCATAGCGAGATGCAGGCGGCGCGTGCCGCAGCTCCCCCCGGCGCGCCGCCGCCCGATACCGCGTCGAACCTCGACCGCCTGCTCAATGCCTGGGGGGTGGAGACGGTGAACGACCAGGTCGTGCTGGACCTGCGCGGCGCCTGGCGGGTACGGGCCGGGGAGCGCGACCGGGTGCAGGCGGTCGACTACGTGGCCTGGTACGCCATGCAGGGCGACAGCCTGAACCGTGACGAGCTGGTGACGGCGCAGCTCGAGCAGGTCAGCGTGGGTAGCGCCGGCGAGGTGCGGCCGCGCGCCGGTGCCACGACCGTGTTCACACCGCTACTCACCAGCTCGAACCAGTCCATGATCATGGACGCGGCGCGGGTGCGCGAGCAGGCAAACCCTACCCGCATCCTGGCCGATTTCCGCGCCGATGGGCGGCGGCACGTTATCGCCGCGCGCATCAGCGGCGCGCTGCGCAGCGCCTTTCCCGAAGGCCTGCCCGCGCTGGCCGAGGGCGCCACCCGCGTAGAGAACATGCCGCCGCACAAGACCGGCAGCGATGACGTCGCAAACCTGGTGGTGATCAACGACACCGACCTGCTGGACGATCGCTTCTGGGTGCGCGTGCAGGATTTCTTCGGCCAGCAGGTGGCCACGCCCTTTGCCGGCAATGGTAGCTTCGTGGTCAACATCGCCGAGCAGCTGGGCGGCTCGGATGCGCTGATCGGCTTGCGCAGCCGCGGCGAATCGCTGCGGCCATTCGAGGCGGTGGAGGCGATCCGCCGTCAGGCCGATGCGCAGTACAGGCAGACCGAGCTCGGCCTGCGGGAGCGTCTGGAGGCGACCGAACGCCGGCTGCGCGAATTGCGGCAGGGAGCGCCAGCTGGCGGCGCCGGTGGTGAGCGCAACCAGAGCCTGATAACCCCCGAGCAGCGCGCCGAGATAGATCGCGCGCGCGAGGAGATCACCGCCACGCGCCGCCAGCTTCGCAGCGTGCAGCTGGAATTGCGGCGCGACATCGAGGCGCTTGAAAGCCGGTTGCGCGTCTTCAATATCGCCGCCGTACCGCTTCTGGTCACGCTCTTCGCAATCGGTCTGGCACTGCTGCGGTCGCGGCGCCGGGCGGCCGCCCGGGCGTGAAGCGGCGCGGCCTTCTCCTGCTGGGCATCGCTGGCGGCGCCAGCGTGGCAGCCGCATTGCTGCTCGGGCCTGCCGTCACGCCGCCCAGTGGCCAGGCCGGTGTGCTGGCCTTCCCCGGCTTGGCCGGCCGGCTGGGCCAGGCGGTGACGCTTGAGATCCGCCGCCACGAGGGCACGCTCATCATCCGCCGCGCCGGTGACCGCTGGGTCCTGCCCGAACGCCATGACCAACCGGTGCGCGACGCGGCGCTGCGCGAATTGCTGATCGGGCTGACCGAGCTGCGCCTGGTGGAAAGCCGGGGCGCCGATGCCGCGACCTTTGCCCGGCTGGGGGTGGACGACCCGGACGCCGCGGGCAGCACCGCCAGCCAGCTTCGCCTGCTGGACGGGCAGGGGGCGGTCCTGCTTGACATCGTCCTGGGCCGCCGCCGCATCCGCACCCAGGGGGGCGTGCCCGAGACCGTCTATCTGCGCCGCGCGGGTGAGGCGGAGGCCTGGCTGGCGGAGGGCAGTGTGCCCGTCGGCGCCGACGCCGCCAGCTGGCTCGAACGCGACATCGCCAATTTTCCGGCCGGACGGGTGAGCCGCGTCACCATCAACCGCGCCGGCGCGCGGCCCCTGACCCTGTCCCGCGGCGGGGCCGGCCTGCTGCTGACCGACCCGCCCGATCCGCCCCAGATCGATCGCGCGGCGCTGGACGATGTCGCCCGCGCCTTCGAATTCCTGACCTTCATGGATGCGGTGCCCGAAGGCCGGACGCCGGGGCAGGCGCTGGGCCAGGCGCGCTTCGAGCTGACCGACGGTCCTGCCGTTAACGTCTGGGTCAGCCGGAACGACGAGTTTCTTTTCATCCGTCTTGCAGCTGAAGGCCAGGGGGCGACGGCGGTAGAGGCGCGGCTGCTTAATGCGCGCTGGGGCGGCTGGGCCTATCAGGTCGGCGTCTGGAAGGAGAAGGCGTTCCTGCCACGGCTGGAGGAACTGACCGGGGCATGACCGACCGCGAATTCCCGACCCGCCCCTGGGTCGGCATCGGCGCCATCATTTTCCGTGGCGATGAGGTGCTGCTGGCACGGCGCGGCAAGCCGCCGCGGCAGGGCGCCTGGTCGCTGCCCGGCGGCGCGCAGAATCTGGGCGAGAGCGCGGAAGCATGTGCCCGGCGCGAGTTGCATGAGGAGACCGGCATAGAGGCCGGGTCGCTGCTGCTGGCCGACGTGATCGATGTCATCACCCACCACGAGGCGAGCGTGCAGTACCACTACACGATCATCGATTATTGCGGGTGGTGGGCGGCCGGGGAGGCGCGGCCCGGCGACGATGTGGCGGAGGTTGCCTGGGCGCGGCCCGCGGCGCTGCCAGGCTTCGCACTCACGCCCGAGGCGCTGGCGGTGATCGCCCGCGCCCGCATCCTGCTGGCCGGGTAATTTTCTGGAAAGCCTTGCCGTCTTGCCCCATTCTGTCGCCCGTCCAGGAGGTTCCATGCTCGATCGCCGCGCTTTATTCGCCACCCCCGCCCTGCTGGCGCTGCCGGCCCGGGGCCAGCCCATCGCCGGCGGGCGACCGGTGCGGCTGGTGGTGCCGTTTCCGCCTGGCGGCGCGGTCGACCTGCTGGGCCGGCTGCTGGCCGAGCGGCTGGGGCCGGCGCTGGGGCAGAACGTCGTGGTGGAAAATCGTGGCGGCGCCGGTGGCGTGCTGGGCGCCGATGCGGTGGCCAAGGGCGACCGCGACGGCACCATGCTGGGCCTGATCGGCGTCACCACGCTGGTGGCGTTCCCGTTCATGACCAGCCGGCTGCCCTTCGACCCGGTGCGGGATTTCGCGCCGATCAGCCAGATCACCGATGGCGCGCTGCTGGGCGTCGTCAACGCCGGAACCGCGCGGCGCCGCGGATGGACCGATTTCCGCAGCATGATCGTCTGGAGCCGCGCCAACCCGGAGGAGGTGCGGATGGGCAGTTCGGGCAGCGGCACCTCCAGCCACCTGAACATCGAGGCGATCAACCGCGCGGCGGGCGCGCAAATCCTGCACGTACCCTATCGCGGTGGCGGGCCGGCGATCAACGACCTGGTGGCCGGCAACATCGAGATGATGTTCGACGTGATGCCGGCGCTGATGCCGCATGTGGAGAGCGGGCGGTTCCTGGCGTTCGCGGTGTCGTCGAAGGAGCCGCTGGCCTTCCTGCCGAACGTGCCGGGAATGGGCGCCTTCGCCGATCTGGGGCTCGGCCACCATAATGTGGTGACCTGGAACGCCATCATGGCGCCGACCGGCGTGCCGGAGCCGGTGCTGGCCCGGCTGCATGCCGCCATCCGCACCGTGGCGGCCGACCCGGCCTTCGTGGCGCGGCTGACGCCGCTGGGATACGGCACGGTGACGAGCGAGACACCGGCCGCGCTGGCTGCCCTGATCCAGGCGGAGCGCCCTGTGTGGCAGCGGCTGGTGGAGATTTCAGGCGCGCGGTTGGAGTGACACGCCGCGCCCGGGCTGGACCCGGGCGCCCAAGCGACCTGTTGAAGGTGGCCTCAGTAGATCGGGAATCGCCGGCACAGCGCCTGCACCTCGGCGCCCACCGCCGTCTCGACCGCCGCATTCGCCTCGGGCGAGCTGGCCCCGGCCAGCCCATCCACCACCCGCCCGATCATTTGGCCGATCTGGCGGAACTCGGCCTCGCCGAAGCCGCGCGTGGTGCCGGCCGGGCTGCCCAGCCGGACGCCCGAGGTAACCATTGGCTTTTCCGGGTCGAAGGGGATGGCGTTCTTGTTGCAGGTCAGGTGGGCGCGGCCCAGTGCCGCCCCGGCGGCCTTGCCCGTCACGCGCTTGGGGCGCAGGTCGACCAGCACCAGGTGGCTGTCGGTGCCGCCGGACACGATCGCCAGGCCCTGCCGGGTCAGCTCATCCGCCAGTGCCCGGGCATTGGCCACGACCTGCTTCGCATAGGCGCGGAAGTCCGGCCGCAGCGCCTCGCCAAAGGCCACCGCCTTGGCGGCGATGACGTGCATCAGCGGCCCGCCCTGCAGGCCGGGAAACATCGCCGAGTTGATTTTCTTGGCCATCGCCTCGTCATTGGTCAGCACCAGGCCGCCGCGTGGGCCGCGCAGGGTCTTGTGCGTCGTGGTCGTGGTGACGTGCGCATGCGGCACGGGCGAGGGGTAGACCCCCGCCGCCACGAGCCCCGCGTAATGCGCCATGTCCACCATCAGGATGGCGCCCACCGCGTCGGCTATGGCGCGGAACCGCGGGAAATCGATCTCGCGCGAGTAGGCGCTGCCGCCGGCGATGATCAGCCTGGGCTTGTGTTCATGCGCCAGGCGCTCGACCACGTCGTAGTCGATCAGCCCGTCCTCCGGCCGCACGCCATAGCTGACCGGGCTGAACCACTTGCCCGAGAAATTCACCGGCGCGCCGTGCGTCAGGTGGCCGCCGGCGGCCAGGTCCATCGCCAGGAACGTATCGCCGGTGTTCAGCAGCGCCAGGAATACGGCCAGGTTGGCGCTGGCGCCGGAATGGGGCTGCACATTGGCGAAAGCGCAGCCGAACAGTTGCTTGGCCCGCTCGATCGCCAGGGTTTCCGCCACGTCGACGAATTCACAGCCGCCATAGTAGCGCCGCCCGGGATAACCCTCCGCGTATTTGTTGGTCAGCACCGAGCCCTGCGCTTCCAGTACCGCGCGGGAGACGATGTTCTCGCTGGCGATCAGCTCGATGCCGTCCTGCTGGCGCACCAGCTCATGTTCGATGCAGGCGGCGATCTCGGGGTCGGCCTCGGCCAGGCTGGCCTGGAAGAAGCGGGCGGGAATGAACCGGGCCGTGGTCTCGTTCATGACGTTGCTCTTTCGATCTTGGCGACCCGCCGCGCGTGACGACCGCCTTCATATGCAGTGGCCAGGAAGGTCAGCAAGGCGTCGATGGCGACCTCGGTGCCGATCATCCGATTGCCGAAGCAGGCGATGTTGGCGTCGTTATGCGCCCGGGTCAGCCGTGCCTCGGTCGTGTTGTGCAGCACGGTCGCGCGTATGGAGGGGTTGCGGTTGGCGCTGATCGCCATGCCGATGCCCGAGCCGCAGACCAGCACGCCGAAGCGGGCGGCGCCGCTGGTGACGGCGTCGGCTACGACATGCGCGAAATCGGGGTAGTCCACGCTTTCCGGGCCGTGCGTGCCGTGGTCGGTCACCACGTGGCCGGCCGCCTGGAGCGCGTCCAGCAACTGGCGTTTCAGTTCCAGCCCGGCATGGTCGGCGCCCAGGGCGATGGTCAGCTGCTCCATGCCCCGGCAATAGCACGGCAGGGTGCTGCGTGAAATGCTGCTAGGCGCGCGCAAATCCGCGACATAAGCTCCTGCCAACAAAGACTGCGGGCGGAAATCAAGTGCAAATCTCGAACCGGTTATCGGGCAGCGTGCTGGCGGCGCTGGGCGCGGCGGCGGCCTGGGGTGGGTCACGGCTGCCGCCGGTGCCGGGGCAGGATGTCGGGCCGGCCGCCTTTCCCATGGTCATCGGCTTCGGGCTGGTGGCCTGCGGCGTCCTGATCGCGCTCGGCATCGGCCGCAGCTTCGAGGTGGAGGAGACGCCTGAGCCCCTGACCTGGCGTGTGCTGGTACCGCCCGGGCTGCTGGTGTTCTACGTGCTGGCGGCGAACGAGCTGGGCTTCCTGCTCACCGCGGCGGCGATGGTCCTGGCCGCCGGGCTGGCGCTGGGCGCGCGCCCCCGGCTGGCGCTGGCAATGGCGGTCATCGCGCCGCCGTTGGTCCATCTGGCCTTTTACAAGCTGCTGCGGGTGCCGCTGCCCGCCGGCCTGCTGCCGGCGCCCTGGGCATGAACGATCTGGCCGAAGCCGTCCGCATTGTGCTGGCGACCGACGTGCTCATCGCCATCCTGGCCTCGGCCGTCTACGGGTTGGTGGTGGGCTCACTGCCCGGGCTTTCGGCTACCATGGCCACCGCGCTGCTGGTGCCCGTCACCTTTTGGCTATCGCCCATCGCGGCCATCGCCACGATTATCACGGCGTCGGCCATGGCGATCTTCTCGGGCGACATACCGGGCGCGCTGTTGCGCATCCCAGGCACTCCGGCCAGCGCCGCCTATACCGACGAGGCATATGCCATGACCCGCAAGGGCCAAGCGGAACTGGCACTCGGCGCCGGGCTGTGGTTCTCGGCCATCGGCGGCATCGTCGGCACACTGTCGCTCATGCTCATGGCGCCGCTGCTGGCGGAAATGGCGCTGTCCTTCTCCAGCTACGAATATTTCTGGCTGGCGTTGCTGGGGCTGATGTGCGCGACGCTGGTCGCCCGCTCCTCGCCCATCAAGGCCATCGCCAGCATGCTGCTGGGGCTGCTGATCGCCTGCATCGGCATGGAGAACCCGGCCGGCACGCCGCGCTTCACCTTCGGCGTGACCGACCTGCTGGGCGGCATCGAGCCGATTCCGGCCCTGGTCGGCGTCTTCGCCGTCTCCGAAGTCATGCGCGCGATGGCCAGCGCCGAGCCGCCCAAGCTGCCGCCCCGGCGCTTCGGCTCCATCCTGGCCAACCAGTGGCTGCTGACCAAGCGCTACCAGTGGCAGATGTGGCGCGGCAATATCGTGGGCATCATCATCGGCGTGCTGCCCGGCGCGGGCGCCGACATGGCCGCTTGGGTCAGCTACGCCATGAGCAAGAAGTTCTCGCGCACGCCCGAGCTGTTCGGCACTGGCCACCCGGAGGGGCTGGTCGAGGCGGGCGCGTCCAACAACGCCTCCCTGGCCTCGGGCTGGGTGCCCAGCCTGCTGTTCGGCATCCCCGGCGACACCATCACCGCCATTGCCATCGGCGTGCTCTACATGAAGGGGCTGAACCCGGGGCCGACGCTGTTCACCGAACGCGCATCGAGCATGTACGCGCTCTACATCATCTTCATCCTGGCCAACATCATCATGATTCCGCTGGGCATCGTGATGATCCGCCTGGCCTCGGTGGTACTTCGCGCGCCGCGCTCGGCTGTGATGCCGGTCATCCTGCTGCTGTGCGCGGTCGGCGCCTTTGCCATCGGCAACAACCCGTTCTCGGTGCTGATGGTGGGCGTGTTCGGCGTTCTGGGCTTCGTGATGGAGCGGCAGGGCTTCCCCGTCGCCGCCCTCGTGCTGGGCATCGTCATGGGCAACATGGTGGAACAGAATTTCGTCACTTCGCTGATCAAGAGCGATGGCGATGTCTGGCCGTTCTTCGAGCGGCCGGTCTCATCGGTGCTGGCCGCCTTCACCATAGGCGCGCTGCTGTGGCCGCTGGGGGTGTGGATCTGGAATCGCCTCAAATCAACAACGGGAGAAATTGTCAGATGATTGAACGTCGCACCCTGCTTGCCGCCACCACGGCATTGGCCGCCCCTGCCATGGCGCAGCCGCGCTGGCCGGCGCGGCCGGTTACGCTGCTATGCCCCTGGGCCGCGGGCGGCGGCACCGATGCCGTCATACGCATCATCGGCCAGTTGCTGGAGCGCGAGCTGGGGCAGCCCTTCAACGTTGTCAACCGCACCGGCGGTTCGGGGGTGGTGGGGCACGCCGCGCTGGCGAGCGCGGCACCCGATGGCTACACGCTGGGGATGATCACGGCCGAGATCTGCATGCTGCACTGGCAGGGGCTGACTGAGCTGACCTTCCGGAATTTCACCCCGCTGGGGCTGATGAACAACGACCCGCCGGGGGTGCTGGTGAACGGCGCGTCACCGCACCGCACGGTCAATGCGCTGGCGGATGCCATAAAGGCCTCGCGGCCCGGCCAGCTCAAGGCCAGCGGGACCGGGCAGGGCGGCATCTGGCACCTGGCACTCGCCGGCTGGCTGGATGCCATGGGGCTTCGCGCCGACCATGTGCGCTGGGTGCCGAGCAATGGCGCGGCGCCGGCAATGCAGGACCTGGCGGCGAATGGGCTGGACTTCACCACCAACTCGCTGCCCGAGGGGCGGGCGATCATCGATGCCGGGCGGGCGCGGGCGCTGGCGGTGATGGGGCCGGAGCGGCTGGGCGCCTTTCCGCAGGTGCCGACGCTGAAGGAGGCGATGGGTTTGGACTACAGCACCGGCGCCTGGCGCGGCATCGCCGGGCCCCTGAACCTGCCGGTGGAGATCGCCACCGCCATGGGGGCTGCGCTGAAGAAGGTGTATGACGGTGAGGAGTATAAGGCGTTTCTGAACAGTCGTGGCTTTGGGCTGACCTATGCCGATGGCGCAGGGTTTGGCCGACACCTGGTGGCGGCGGATGCGAGCCTGGGTGCGGCGATGCGGGGGGCGGGATTGGCGCGGTAACGCCGTCGTCGCGGCGTTAGCAACTTCTTGTGAGACCCGGATTTATAATCATGCATGGACCGGGCGCGCATTCTGTCGCTGACGACAATCTTTCCCAGTGTCGCCCAACCGCACCACGGTGTGTTCCTGCTCAATCGTCTGGCGTCGCTTGTTGAGCACCCAGGCGTCGAGCTTCGCGTCGTCGCGCCCGTCCCGTATTTCCCCTGGCGGACGCGCATGTTTCCCGGCTACAGCCGCTACGCAACGGTACCCGCTACCTCGACGCCGCACGGTATCGCCACGTCCCATCCGCGGTACCTTGTCCTGCCAAAGTTTGGCATGAGCCTGGCGCCTCTCCTGCTGCTGGCTCGGCTGGTGCCGCACCTCGTCGCCTTGCGGCGGTCAGGGTTTGATTTTGATCTCATCGACGCCTACTACCTGTATCCCGACGGGGTGGCGGCCGCGATGCTGGGGGTACTGTTCCGCAAGCCGGTCATCCTCTCAGCCTTGGGCAGCGACGTCAGTCTGCTGCCGAGTTTTACCATTCCCCGCTGGCAAATCCGCTGGGCTGCAGAGCATGCGGTCGGGCTCACCGCCGTCTGTGCCGCGCTGCGCGACGAGATGGCGCGCATCGGGATCGATCGCCAACGCATCCGGGTCGTGCCGCACGGGGTCGACACCGATCTGTTCAAGCCGCTGCGCGACCGTGCCGGGTTCCGAGCAAGCCAGGGCTGGGTGGACCGCATCGTCCTCTCGGTGGGGCACCTCATTCCCCGCAAGGGCCATCATCTCGCGATCGAGGCGGTGGCGGGGATGCCGGACGCCAGGTTGATCGTCATCGGCGAAGGGCCGGAAATGTGCCGCCTGCAGAAGCTCGCTCGCACCCTCGGGATGGCGGACAGGGTAAGCTTCACCGGGGTGATGGCACAGGACCAGCTTGCAGCGTTCATGGGAGGCGCCGACGTGCTGCTCAACTGCTCAGACAGGGAGGGCATCGCCAACGTTCTTCTCGAAGCCATGGCCTGTGGTACCCCGGTGGCCGCAACCGCCGTATGGGGCACCCCCGAGGTCATCACCGTGCCCGAGGCGGGGCGTCTCATTGCCGGGCGCACCGCCGGCGCGGTCGCGGAGGCGTTGACGCGGCTCTTCACCGACCCGCCAGACCGCGCCGCGACGCGCCGACACGCCGAACGGTTCACCTGGGACGGAACGACCAGGCTTCACATGGCGGCTGTCCGCGACTGTCTCGGCGCCTGGCGGGCCACCTGACATGGAGACGCCATTGCAGTCCCACTACCGGCAGCACAGGTACGCGGTGCTTCCTCAGATATTGCAAGCAGGTGAGATCGACTGCCTGCGTGCGGCACTGCTTCGTCATTTCGCAACCTCCGGGCGGCCGGTGGGGCTGGGCCTGCATCAGCCCAACGCGGCGGTGGCCATACCCGAACTGGCGTGGCTTTACGCGCATCCAGGCATCCTGGCCGCGCTTCGCGACCTCTCCGGGGGTCGTCAGCCCGTCTTCACCGGCAACTCCGACGCACACAAGGACATGTTGAGCTGGTGGCACAAGGACACCAGCGAAGGCAGCGGGGGTTGCTTCCGGGGCGACTGGACCGCT
Source organism: Rubritepida sp. (assembly GCA_014376425.1). Taxonomy (GTDB): domain Bacteria; phylum Pseudomonadota; class Alphaproteobacteria; order Acetobacterales; family Acetobacteraceae; genus Rhodovarius. Next base: position 13,317 of record JACMRO010000514.1, on the reverse strand, counting down.
TGGCCCGACTGCAGCGTCATTCGCGTGGGCGTGTACCTGCAGGATCATCCGACGCGTGACGGGCTGAGCGTCCGATTGGGATCGCAGCACCACCGGGCGCTGGACCAGGGGGCCGTGCGCCATGTGTCGACGAGCCGTGGCGACATCGTGCTGTTCGATGTGCGACTGACCCACGCCGGCCAGTTTGCCGATGGGCTTGAGGCACCCCTTCTGAAGGCCGCCGGGCGATCATGGCTGACGAAGCCTGCGACGCGCCTGCGCACGGCCTATTCGCACCTTCGCCGCCGCGTTGAGAAGCTCTCCATCTTCTTTACCTACGGCAGTGACGCGGCAGACACCCAGGAATACTGCGATTTCGAGCTGGCGGCCCGGCACCGCCGGGCTTCGCCGGCGGGGCCTCTTCCGGACGCGTTGCTTGAGGCCCTGCTAAGGGAGAATGTGGCTGTACCGCGCGGCTGATGAGGCTGAGCAGAAATGCAAGTGGTGACCCGTGCGGGAATCGAACCCGCCTTTCAGCTGTGAAAGAGCCGTGTCCTAACCGATAGACGAACGGGCCGACCTGACGCGCGAATTACGCGGCGGGACGGCGCCGGTCAATCCCGCGTGTTGCTCAAGGCGCATCCCGCGCCGTCGCACCATCCACGATCTGGAACCCCGCCGTCACCCGGTCATTCCACCGGTCCGCCCGCAAATGTCCGGCTAGGTGCAGCGGCACGCCGCGCGGCCCCAGCAGCAACGCCGCCAGCGGGCCATCCTTGGCGCGGAAGCACACCGCCTTCAGCCGCGCGCCATCTTCGCCCTCCAGCCAGGCGCTGACAGTGCTGCCGCTGGCGCCGACGCGGTCGGCCTTCACCACCCGCGCGCGGGGCAGGGCAAAGACCGGCTCGTCATTGCCTGCGCCGAAGGGGGCCAGGCGGTCGACATGGCCGGCCATCTCGACCGTCGCGGCGCGGATCGTCATGGCCCCGTCCAGCACCAGCGCGCCGGCGGCCGGCAGAGCGCGGGCGCCCTCCAACCGCTCCTCCAGCAGCGCGTGGAAGGCCGGCAATGCGCCCTCGGCACAAGAGAAGCCGGCCGCCATGGCGTGCCCGCCGCCGGTCAGCAGCAGGCCTTTCGCCCGGGCGTAGATCACCGCCGCCCCCAGATCATGCCCGGCCACGCTGCGGCCTGAGCCCTTTGCCACCCCATCCGACATGCCCGCCACCAGCGCCGGACGGTTGAACTTCTCCTTCAGGCGCGCGGCGACGATGCCGACCACGCCCGGGTGCCAGCCGGCCCCCGCCACCAGCAGCACGCCATGGCCCGCCGCAAACTGCGCCGCCCCCTGCGCCAGCGCATCGTCCAGCACACCCGCCTCGACCTCCTGCCGGCGGCGGTTCACCGCGTCCAGCCGCTCGGCGATGGCGCGCGCCTCGTCCGCGTCGGCCAGTAGCAGGCGCAGGCCAAGGTCCGGCTCGGCGATTCGGCCGCCGGCATTGATGCGTGGGCCCAGAGTGAAGCCCAGCGTCATCGCCGACAGTTCGCCGCGGGCGGCGGCCACCGCCAGCAAGGCCCCGATGCCCGGCCGCGCGCCGCGCGCCATGACCTTCAAGCCCTGCGTCACCAGCGCCCGGTTGAGCCCGGTCAGCGGCACCACGTCGCAGACGCTGGCCAGCGCCACCAGATCCAGTGCGGCCATCAGGTCGGGCTCGGCCCGGGCGGCAAAGAACCCTTGCTGTCGCAACACCCGATGCGTCGCCACCAGCGCCAGGAAAGCCACGCCGGCGGCGCAGAGCTGGCCCAGCCCGCTGTCGCAATCCAGCCGGTTGGGGTTGACCGCGGCCAGCACCGGCGGCGGCGCGCCCTCGCATTTGTGGTGGTCCAGGACGACCACATCCACACTGCCGGCCGCCGCCAGCGCTTCATGCGCGGCGATACCGCAATCGACGCAGACGATCAGCGTGGCGCCGGCGGCGCAGAGTGCGGCGATCGCTGTAGGATTGGGGCCATAGCCCTCGCGCAGCCGGTCGGGCACGTAGTGGCGCACGGTGCAGCCCAGCCGGCTCAGCCCCTCCACCATCAGCGCGCCCGAACAGGCCCCGTCCACATCGTAATCGGCGAACACCGCAACCGTTTCGCCGCGCCGGGCCGCGTCGGCCAGGCGGTGCGCTGCCGCCTCCATGTCCCGCATCGAATGCGGGTCGGGCATCAGCGCGCGCAGCGTGGGCGTGAGGTAGTGCGCCGCGGTATCGGCGCAGACGCCGCGCCCGGCCAGCAGCCGGCCAACCAGCTCGGGCAGTTCCAGCCGCTGCGCCAGCATCAGCCCGGCGCGCTCGTCCCCCTGCCGCCAGGCCCAGTTCCGGCCGGTGGCGCTGGGGGCGACGCCCAGGGCAGCTTCAGGCAACAAATGCGGCGGGCTTCAGCGCGAAATTATGGTGCCCCTCGATGTAGCGCACCGTGCCCGACTTGCTGCGCATCACAATCGAATGGGTGTAGGCCCCGCCACCGAAGCGCCGCACGCCCTTCAGCATCGGCCCTGTCGTCACGCCCGTGGCGGCGAACATCACGTTGCCCCGCGCCATCTCCTCTAGCCGGAAGATCTTGTTCGGATCGCTGATGCCCATCGACTTCGCACGCTCGATCTGGCTGTCATCCTCGTAGATGAGCCGGCCATACATCTGGCCGCCGATGCAGCGCAGCGCGGCGGCCGCCAGTACGCCCTCGGGCGCGCCACCCCAGCCGACATACATGTCCACCCCCGCGTCGGGCTGGCTGACGGCGACGACGCCCGAGACGTCGCCATCGGGGATCAGCATGATGCGCGCACCAGCGGCGCGGCAGGCGCGGATCAGCTCCCTGTGCCGGTCACGGTCCAGCATGCAGACGGTGAGGTCGCCGATCTGGCACTTTTTCGCCCGCGCCAGCTCGCGCAGGTTCTGCTCCATCGTGGCATCGAGCGACACGATGTCGTCAGGCAGGCCGGGCCCGATCGCCAGCTTGTCCATGTAGATGTCGGGCGCGTTGAGGAAGCCGCCCTTTTCCGCGAGCGCCACCGTCGTCATGGCATTGGGCCCGCCCTTGGCGGTGAGGCTTGTGCCCTCGAGCGGGTCCACCGCGATGTCCATCTTAGGTCCGCCGCCGGACTTGCCGAAGATGCCGACCTTCTCGCCGATGAACAGCATCGGTGCCTCGTCCATCTCGCCCTCGCCGATCACCACGGTGCCGTCGATCGCCACCGTGTCGAAGGCGCGCCGCATGGCTTCCACGGCGGCGCCGTCGGCGGCGTTCTTATCACCCTTGCCGACCCAGTTGCTGGCGGCCAGCGCCGCGGCCTCGGAGACGCGCACGAGTTCGAGTGCAAGGTTGCGGTCGGTGACCTGGCCGTCATTGGGGGTCATGGGCGTAGGCTCCTCACAGGGTTTCGATGCGGATCAGGGCGGGCTTCTCCAGCACCGAATCCAGTGCGGCCAGGCGGGCGAGCGCCGCCTGCATCGCGGCCTCGCCGCATTCATGTGTGGTCAGCACCACCGGTACCGCGCCGGCAGGGGCGCGGCCGCGCTGCAACATGGATTCGAGGCTGATCGCGGCGTCGCGCAGCACGGCGGTAACGTCGGCGATGACGCCGGGCCGGTCCAGCACCATCAGCCGCAGGTAGTAGGCGCCACGGTGCTGGTGCATCGGCAGCGCCACGGCCGCATTCAGCGCGGCCGTATCGGCGCCCCACACCGGCGAGAAGCGGCCCCGCGCGATGTCGATCAGGTCGGCCACCACCGCGCTGGCGGTGGGGCCGGCGCCGGCGCCGCGGCCTTCCAGCATCACCCGGCCGACCGCGTCGCCCTCCGCCACCACGGCGTTGAACACGCCATCGACACGTGCGATCGGCGCATCCACCGGCACCATGCAGGGATGGACGCGGGCCGAGACGCCGGCATCGGTGCGTTCGGCGATTCCCAGCAGCTTGATGCGGTAGCCCAGCGCCTCGGCCATCGCGATGTCCACGGCCGAGATGTCGCGGATGCCCTCGACATGGAGTTCACTGAAATCCACCGGCCGGTTGAAGGCCAGCGCGGCCAGGATGGCCAGCTTGTGCGCGGCGTCCACCCCGTCGATGTCGAAGGACGGGTCGGCCTCGGCGTAGCCCAGCGCCTGCGCCTGGTGAAGCACCTCGGCGAAGGGAAGGCCGCGGACGCGCATTTCGGTCAGGATGTAGTTGCAGGTGCCATTGAGGATGCCGGCCACGCGGCGGATCTGATTGGCGGCCAGGCCCTCGCGCAGCGCCTTGATGGCGGGGATGCCGCCGGCCACCGCCGCCTCGAAGCCCAGCGCCACGCCATGCTGTTCGGCCAGCGCGGCCAGCGCCCGGCCATGCAGTGCCAGCAGCGCCTTGTTGGCGGTGACTACGGGCTTGCCCGCGGCCAGCGTGGCCTCGACCAGCGAGCGGGCTGGCCCTTCGCTGCCGCCGATAGCTTCCACAACCACATCGACGGCGGCATCGGGGGCCCGCGCCACCGCGTCCTCATGCCAGCGCAGCGCCGCCATGGCCAAACCGCGATCCTTCGCGCGGTCGCGCGAAGACACCGCCGTCACCACGATAGGCCGGCCGGCGCGCGCGGCGATGATGCCCGCATTGTCGCGCAGCAGCTTGGCCACCCCGGCGCCGACGGTGCCCAGGCCGGCGATGCCGACCGAAAGCGGCTTGCTCATGCCTCGGACATTTCTTCGACGGGCGCCGCGTTGTCGCCGGCCAGGAAGGTCCTGATGCCGCGCAGCGCCTGGCGGATGCGATGGTTGTTCTCGACCAGCGCGATGCGAACATGCCCGTCGCCATGCTCGCCGAAGCCCAGGCCCGGGGCCACGGCCACCCGCGCTTTCTCCAGCAGCAGCTTCGAGAAGCCCACGCTGCCCAGATGCGCGAAGCGCTCGGGGATCGGCGCCCAGGCGAACATCGAACCAGCTGGGCTGGGCACCTCCCAACCGGCCGCGTGCAGGCCCTTGATCATGACGTCGCGGCGTTCGCGGTAGAGGTTGCGCATCTCGGCCACACAATCCTGCGGCCCGTTGAGCGCCGCCGTCGCGGCGACCTGGATGGGCGTGAAGGCGCCATAGTCGAGATACGACTTCACCCGTGCCAGCGCCGAGATCAGCCGTGCATTGCCGACCGCGAAGCCCATGCGCCAGCCCGGCATATTGTAGGTCTTGCTCATCGAGGTGAATTCGACCGTGACCTCCTTGGCGCGCGGGATTTCCAGCACCGAGGGCGGCGGATTGTTGTCGTCGAAATACAGCTCCGCATAGGCCAGGTCGCTGAGGATGAAGAGCTCATGCTTCAGGCAGAGCGCGACCAGTTCCTTGTAAAACTCACGCGTCGCCAGCAGGGCAGTCGGGTTGGACGGAAAGTTCACGATCACCGCGGTGGGCTTGGGCACCGAGTGGCGCACCGCGGTCTCGATCGCGCGCAGCATCGCGTCATCGGGCGTGTAGGGAATGGTGCGCGCGGAGGCGCCGGCGATGATGAAGCCGAATTGATGGATCGGGTAGGACGGGTTGGGCACCAGGATGGTGTCGCCGGGGCTGGAGATGGCCTGCGCCAGGTTGGCCAGGCCCTCCTTGCTGCCCAGGGTGGCGACGATTTCGGTCTCCGGGTCCAGCTTCACGCCGAAGCGGCGTTCGTAATAGCCGGCCTGGGCGCGGCGCAGGCCGGGGATGCCCTTCGAGGTGCTGTAGCGATGGGTGCGCGGGTCCTGCACCGCCTCGATCAGCTTGGCCACGATGTGCGGCGGCGTCGGGCTGTCGGGGTTGCCCATGCCCAGATCCACGATGTCCTCGGCGGCGCCGCGGGCTTTCGCCTTGGCCGCATTGACCTCGGCGAAGACATAGGGCGGCAGGCGGCGGATGCGGTGGAAATCTTCGGGCATGGGACTTCGTGGGTTCGGGTGGCGGAGACGTTCTTTAGCGCGACACCGGAGTCCGGCCTAGCGCGGTGGTGCCGGCCCCAGCAGATCGGGCGTTGGCAGCGCCGGTACCTCGCCTGGGCTGGGCGCCGCCACGCCCGGGGCCAGGATGGGTGGAGCGGTCCAGGGGATCGACGGCGCGGCGGCCAGGCTGGGCGGTGGTGGCGGCGCGGCCGGCAGCGCTGGCCGCCCAGGTGCCGGCGCCACGAAGCTGACCGCCGGGCCTTCCCGCACCCCTAGCGGCTCGCGCGATTGCGCCCGGTCCGCCGCCAGCGCGCTGTCCAGCGTAGCGCGGCTGCGCGGGTCCGGCCGGTCCGGCCGCGCCGGAACCATTCCCAGATGGCCGCTGGGGTCGTTCAGCCCCGGTGGCGGCAGGCGCGATTCGAGGTTGGCGCCGGTGATTTCCCGCCAGGCTGTGGCCGGGTTGAGTTGTGGATCGGAAGAGCAGGCGGCGACGAGCAGGAGCAGCCCGCACGCCGCTTGCCTCGCCACCGGCCAGTTTATACTTTGTCCGGCAATCATCTCCTCGCGCCTCGCCATCTGCCCCGCCGGTTTGCCCGGATGTGGCGGCAGGTGAAAGGGGCCAGACCGACTGGAAGACACCATGGCCGACAAGAACGACAACGACCCGATCCATTTCGGCCTGCCCGATCCGGCGCTGGTGACCCGCACCATGGCCGAGGTGGCGGAGCGCGGGCAGCGGATCGTGGGCGATTTCCTCAAGCGCCAATCCGAAGGCCAGGGGGCGGGCGCCGGCAAGGCGGACCCGCTGAACATCGGCCGAGCATTCATGGATATGACCAACAGGCTGATGGCCAACCCGGCCCAGCTGGTCCAGGCCCAGATGGGTTTCTGGCAGGACTACGCGACGTTGTGGTCCAGCACCGCGCGCCGGATGATGGGCGCCCCTGCCGACGCCGCGCCCGTCATCGAGGAGCCGAAGGGCGACCGCCGCTTCAAGGATGAGGCGTGGCGCGAGAACGAGGTTTTCGACTTCATCCGGCAGAGCTACCTGCTCAGCAGTCGCTACTTCACCTCGGTGGTGCAGGGCGCTGAGGGGTTGGACGCCAAGACGGCGCAGAAGGTCGATTTCTACACGCGGCAGTTCGTCGACGCGATGAGCCCGGCCAACTTCGTCATGACCAACCCCGAGGTGCTGCGCCGCACTGCCGAAACCGGCGGCGCCAACCTGCTGAAGGGCCTGACCAACCTGTTGTCCGACCTCGAGCGCGGCAAAGGCAAGCTGCGCATCAAGATGACCGATGACAGCAAGTTCCGGGTCGGCGAAAACATTGCCGTCACCCCGGGCAAGGTGGTGTTTCAGAACGAGCTGATGCAGCTGATCCAGTATTCGCCGACGACGACGGAAGTGCTGAAGCGGCCGCTCGTCATTTTCCCGCCCTGGATCAACAAGTTCTACATCCTGGACCTGCGGCCGAAGAACAGCCTGATCCGATGGGCGGTCGAGCAGGGGCACACGGTGTTCGTGGCCAGCTGGGTCAACCCCGACGAGAGCCTCGCCGAAAAAGGCTTCGATGATTACATGCGCGAAGGGGTCCTGGCGGCGCTGGACGCTATCGAGCGTGCCACCGGCGAACGGCAGGTCAACGCCATTGGTTATTGCCTGGGCGGCACGCTGCTGGCCACCACGCTGGCCTACATGACGGCGAGGAAGGACACCCGGATCAAGACCGCGACCTACCTCGTCACCATGACCGATTTCGAGGAGGCGGGCGAATTGGCCGTCTTCATCGACGAGGAACAGCTCAAGGGCCTGGAGGAGCGGATGGAGAAGACCGGCTACCTTAACGGCCGCGAGATGGCGACCACCTTCAACATGCTGCGCGCCAACGACCTGATTTGGTCATTCGTGGTGAACAACTACCTGATGGGGCAGGAGCCGTTCCCCTTCGACCTGCTGTACTGGAACGACGACAGCACCCGCATGCCGGCGAAGATGCACAGTTTCTATCTGCGGCGGATGTACCAGGAGAATGCCCTGTGCAAGGGCGAGATCACGCTGCTCGGGACCAAGATCGACCTGCGCAAGATCAAGGTGCCAAGCTACCTGGTCTCGACCCGCGAGGACCATATCGCGCCCTGGAAGAGCACCTATCGCGGCACCCAGCTCTACCGCGGCCCGGTGCGCTTCGTGCTGGCGGCGAGCGGCCACATCGCCGGCGTGGTGAACCCGCCCGAGGGCGGCAAATACAGCCATTGGGTGAACGAGGCGCTGCCGCCGACCGCGGATGAATGGTTTGCCAGCGCCACCGAGCTCGCTGGTAGCTGGTGGCCGGATTGGCAGCGCTGGGTGGCAGCGCATGACCGCACGATGGTGCCGGCGCGGGTGCCGGGCGAGGGTGGGCTGGCCGCCATCGAGGACGCGCCGGGCAGCTATGTGCGGGTGATGGCGACCGAATAGTCTTTGCTTTGGCGCCGCAAATTGCGTACACATCGGTCATGGACGGTACCGTCGACGATCTGAATGTGCGGGAGCTGCGGGAGAACCTGGCCGAGCACCTCTCCCGCGTTGCCGCTGGAGCTTCGCTCGTCGTCACCTCGAGGGGGCAGCCTGTCGCACGGATCGTGCCCTATGTGATGGCCGAGGCGCGGCGCTTCGGCTTCATGGAAGGCCAGATTGCCTTTCTCGATGCGGATGAGGCGGTTCCCATGGACATCGCCGCCTCCATCGCGGCCGAACTGGACCCGCCCGCCTGAGGTTGCTGCTCGACACCCACATCCTGCTGTGGTTCGCCGCCGGCCATCCCCGCCTGAAACCCGCGTGGCGGTCGGCGCTGGAGGACCAGGGCAATGAGATCCTGGTCAGCACGGTCTCGCTGTGGGAAGCCGCGATTAAGGTCCGGATCGGCAAGCTCGCGGCGGATATTCCGGCGCTGACCGCCGGCTGCGTGCGGGCCGGGTTCCGCATCGTCGAGCTGTCGCCCCGGCATCTCGCCCGCCTGATGCGCCTGTCACCGCCTGGCGACCATCGCGACCCGTTCGATCACCTCCTGCTGGCCCAGGCTGCGGCGGAGGACGCGCGTTTCGTCACCGCCGAGCCACGTCTGGGCCAATACGGCGTGTCCATCCTGGCCGGCTGAGGTTGCGCGCCACGCCCGCCGGTGCCACCTCCGCTCCCATGCTGCGCCTGCACGAAATACGCCTGCCGCTGGACCATGACGCGGCGGCGCTGTGCGCGGCCGTGACCGAACGCCTGGGCGCCGCACCCCTGACCATGCAGGTCGCCCGCCGCGGCGTGGATGCCCGCAAGCGGACCGACATCCGCGTCGTCTACAGCGTCGACGTCACCCCCGCCGCGCCGCCGCCCAGCCACCCCCGCAACACCCCCGCGCCCGACATGCGCTACCGTTTCGTGGCCCATGCGGAAGCGCCGCTGGCCGCACGCCCCGTCGTGGTCGGCACCGGCCCCTGCGGCATCTTCGCGGCACTGCTGCTGGCGCAGATGGGCCTGCGCCCGATCATCCTCGAGCGCGGCCAACCCGTCCGACCCCGCACGCAGGACACCTGGGGGCTGTGGCGTCGCAACATCCTCAAGCCCGAATCCAACGTGCAGTTCGGCGAGGGCGGCGCCGGCACCTTCTCCGACGGCAAGCTCTACAGCCAGATCCGCGACCCGCTGCTGCATGGCCGCAAGGTGCTGACCGAATTCGTCAAGGCCGGCGCGCCGGAGGAGATCCTGTGGGTCAACCGCCCGCATATCGGTACCTTCCGCCTGGTCTCGATGGTCGAGCGGATGCGGGCCGAGATCGAGGCGCTGGGCGGCGAGTACCGCTGGGGCACCCGAATGGATGGTGTGCTGCTGGACGACGACCGGAGCGTGCGGGGCCTGGTGCTGAGCGACGGCACCGAGCTGGCCGCGCGGCACGTGGTTATCGCCCTGGGCCACTCGGCCCGCGACAGCTTCGCCATGCTGCATGAAGCGGGGGTGGCGATGGCGGCCAAGCCGCTTTCCATCGGCGTGCGCATCGAGCATCCGCAGTCGCTGATCGACCGCGCCCGCTTCGGCAATGCGGCCGGCCACAGGACGCTGGGTGCGGCCGACTACAAGCTGGTGCACCACGCCAGCAATGGCCGCGGCGTGTACAGCTTCTGCATGTGCCCTGGCGGGCGCGTGGTGGCCGCTGCCAGCGAGCCCGGGCGCCTGGTGACCAACGGCATGAGCCAGTATTCGCGCGCCGAATTCAACGCCAATGCCGGCATCGTCGTCGGCATCACGCCGGATGACTTTCCGCAGCCTGGACCGCTTGGCGGCATAGAATTCCAGCGGCACTGGGAGGCGCGCGCCTTCGAGGCCGGCGGCGGCACCTACGCCGCCCCGGCGCAGCGGGTGGAGGATTTTCTGGCCGGCCGCCCTTCCACCGCCCTGGGCCACGTCACGCCCAGCTATCAGCCCGGCGTGACACCGACCGACCTGGCGCTCTGCCTGCCCGACTTCGCCGTGGCGGCGATCCGCGGGGCGCTGCCCGCTTTCGGCCGTCAGCTGCGCGGCTTCGACATGGCCGACGCGGTGATGACGGGGGTGGAGACCCGGACTTCCTCGCCGCTGCGCATCGCCCGCACCGCGCTGTGCGAAAGCCCCAACACCCCCGGCCTGTACCCGGCGGGCGAGGGTGCGGGGTACGCCGGCGGCATCCTGTCGGCCGGGGTGGACGGCATCCGCGTTGCCGAGGCGGTCGCCTGCGCCATGCTGGGCACCGAACTGCCGGCCGAACGGCGACGCGCGCCGCCGGTAACCGACGGCTGGGGATAGATGCCTGCGTGAGAGGTGGATTGAACGACCAGGGGTTGTGCGACAGGATGCGTCCTGCAACCGAAGGAAGTGGTGGATGCGGCGTGTGATGATAGCGATCGTGGCATTGCTGCCTGGGCTGGCCGCGGCGCAGCCGGCGAGCTCCCCGCCCGCCGCCGGCGCGTCGGCCAGTCGCCCGGTACGCGCCGCGGCCGCCCCGACTGCCACTGCAACTACCAGCGCGCCGGCCCGGGCACCTTCCAGTGCCCAGCTCGCGCAACGCCAGCGGATGCGTGATTGCAGCACCGAGGCGCGCAGCCGCAATCTGGGGGGCGCGCCACGGCCCGCCTTCATGCGGCCCTGCCTGGGCGGCAACCCGCCGGTGGCAGGCGCGGCGAACTAGGCCTGGCTAGAGCCGCTGCAGCAGCGCCATGGCGGCGGCGGGCGCCCTCGGCTTAAAGCCGGCAATGAAGAATACGAATACGTCCCGCGCCTGTTTCGCGCCTGCCGGTGCCAGAAGCGGCAGCGTGGCGGGCGCGCCGCCCTCGGCCCAGATGCGCGCGGTACGTCCCCATTCGTCCAGCACGTCGGGCGGGTATCCCGCCGGCTCCTCCTCGCGGCACAGCTGCAACCGGGCATAGACGAAATCCGCCGTCATATCGTGCAGCCGGGGAAACCCCGGGTTGTCGGTCAGCACCGCGGCTACGCCGTGCCGGCGCAGCGTGTCGATGAACTGCGGCACCGCGAAGCTTGCATGCCGCACCTCGACGACATGGCGAAGTGGCAGGCCGGCGACCTCCTTCGGCAGCAGCGACAGGAACGCGTCGAAATCCTCCGGGTCGAACTTCTTCGTCGGCAGGAACTGCCAGTTGATCGGCCCCAGCTTGCCGCGCAGCTCGGCGATGCCGCTGTTGATGAAGCGCTGCACCGACTCGCCGCCTTCGGCCAGGATCTTGCGGTTGGTGCAGAATCGGCTGGCCTTGACCGCGAACATGAAGTCATCGGGCGTCTCGGCGTGCCACTTCGCGAAGCTGGCCGGCTTCTGCGTGCCGTAATAGGTGCCGTTGATCTCGATGGCCGAGAGCTTGGCGCTGGCAAAGGCCAGCTCCCTGGCATGCGGCAGCCCGGCCGGGTAGAAATTGTCCCGCCAAGGCTCAAAGGTCCAGCCACCCACACCTGCGCGGATCATCGATTCCACCCCTGATCGGCCATCCGAATCGGCAGGCCGGGCACGCTACTGGCATCGGGCAGAGCCGGCCAGCAGTGCGGCATGCCCGCATCCCACCGCAAACGGCCCGGGCGCGCGCCCGGTTGCCACGGCGGCCCCAATGCCGCAAAGGCCGGCGGCAAGGAGCCTGGCCCATGGACACAATCACCCCCGCCACGATCGATCAGCGGGGCGCGTTGGCGGCCCGCTACGGCGCCGCGGTCCCCGATGCCGGCCCCTGGAACGCGCAGATCGCGCTGCTGCTCAGCCATCGCTCGGTGCGCGGCTACCGTCCGGATGCGCTGCCCGAGCACACGCTGCAGACACTGGTGGCGGCCGCGCAATCGGCCGCCACCAGCTCCAATCTGCAGACCTGGTCGGTCATCGCGGTGACGGACCCCGCCAAGAAGGCCGCGCTGGCGCGCCTCAGCAACAACCAGCACCATATCGAGCAATGCCCGCTCTTCCTGGTCTGGCTGGCCGATGTCGCCCGCAACCAGCAGTTGGGCGATGCGGCCGGTGTTGTGATGGAAACCATGCCGTGGATGGAGACCTTCCTGGTCGCTGCAATCGATGCGGCACTGGCGGCGCAGAACGCCACGGTGGCAGCCGAATCGCTCGGCCTGTCCACCGTCTATATTGGCGCCCTGCGCAACAACCCGGCCGAGGTGGGCGCGTTGCTGGGGCTGCCGCCTGGCTGCGCGGGCATGTTCGGCTTGTGCGTGGGCTATGCGGCGCCGGGCGTCACCAATGCGGTGAAGCCGCGGCTGCCGCAGGCGGGGATCCTGTCGCACGACACCTATGCCGCCGCCGCACCCGAACTGGCCCCCGCCTATGATGCCGAAATGCTGGCCTTTTCAGCCCGGCAGGACATGGCGGCGGAAAACTGGAGCGACAAGGTTTTGGCCCGGATGGGAAGGCTGCGCGGCTTGAGCGGCCGCGAGAAGCTATCGGCCGTGCTGCGCGGCATGGGTTTCCCGCTCAGATAGAAGGCACTGGCGTGCGCGCCAGCCGGAAGCCGCGATAGCCGTCGGCGGCCACCGAATCGCAGATGTCGCGGTACTTCGCCATGCCGCCGGGATAGGGCATGAAGACGCGCGGCTTGCCCGGCACATTGGCGCCCAGATACCAGCTGCTAGAGGCCTGGGGCAGGAGCGTCTCGGCCGCCGCGGCGTTCACCGCCTCCCCCCAATCCGCCACCGCCTGCGGCTCGGGCTCCATGCGGGCGATGGCGTGTTCGCGCAGATGGGCGATGGCGGCGGTGATCCACTCGACATGCTGTTCGATCGCGACCGGCATGTTGGTCAGCACCGAGGGGCTGCCCGGCCCGGTCACGGTGAACAGGTTGGGGAAGCCCTCGACCTGCAGGCCGAGATAGGATCGCGGCCCCGCCGCCCACACATCGCGCAGCGCCACCCCGTCGCGGCCGG
>JACMRO010000513.1 GCA_014376425.1 Rubritepida sp. | reverse complement strand
GAGGGCGGGATTGAGGCTGGTCATCGGCTCCTGGAAGATCACCGCCATGGCCCCGCCGCGCACCCGGCGCCCCTCGGCGGCAGGCATGGTCAGCAGGTCGCGGCCTTCGAAGACGACGCGGCCGGTGGCCCGGGCATTGGCCGCCAGCAGCCCCATGATGGCCAGCGAGGTGACGGACTTGCCGCAGCCGCTTTCGCCCACGATGGCCAGCGTGCGGCCGGGTGCCAGCGTCAGCCCGACATCATCGACCGCGCGCAGCGGGCCGCGCTCCGTGGCGAAGGTGACGCTAAGCCCGGTGACTTCGAGCATCAGCCGGGCATCGCGGCGGCGATTACCGCGCGATCGAAGACGCCGGGGTGGTCGCGGCCGGCCAGGAAGCGGCGGAAATGGACGTAGCGCTCCTGTGCTACGCCCAGCAGCCGGCGCAACTCGGCCAGCGGGTCGGCATGGTCGTCCACGCGCAGGTCCAGGTCGGTGTAGGGTTCGCGGCTGGCGATCATCAGCGCACCCGCCTGGCGGCCACGGGCGTCGCCACCTTCTGCCTCGCCCGCTTCCATGGCGGCGATCAGGCGTTCGGCCATCGGGCCGGTGGCCGCCAGGAACGCGTCACGCGTCGCCTCCACCACCGTGGGCCCGGCCAGCATGTTGCCGGCGACGGAGACGTTCTCGGCCCGGACTGCGCCGCACCAGGGCACGCAATCGGCGCCGGTGTGCTGGGCGATGCGACCGGCGGCGCCCAGGATGTGGAACTGCCGGGCGGCGCGGCCGGCATCGGCGGCCAGCAGCGCGCCCAGCACCGCCTGCGGATCCCCGCCGTCGCGCAGCAGCGCCATGCCGTCGATCCCCAGCATCGGGTTGATCAGCGCCTGGGTGGCCAGCGCCGCCACGCCGCCCTCAACCTTCGGGCACAGGGCGCCCACGGCAAAGAAACGGGTGGCGACAGCCACGCCCAGCTCGCCGGTGGCAGGGTCGCGCGCCAGGATGGACCAGGTCATGGTCAATTATTCACCATGCGGAACCAGCCGCCGCAAGGGGTGCGGCGGGGCTGCGTCACAGTCGCCCGGCGGCGGTTGCCCGCTTTTGCGGCAGCCCGCCGCTATTCCGCCGCCGGCTTCAGAACTCCGCGCCGCACCTGATCCAGCTCGATGCTTTCGAACAGCGCCCGGAAATTACCCTCGCCGAAGCCCTGGTCGCCCTTGCGCTGGATGAGTTCGAAGAAGATCGGCCCGATCACCGTGCTGGTGAAGATCTGCAGCAGCCGCCCGCCGCTGGGCGAGCCGTCCATCAGGATGCGGTTGCGGGCCATGCGTGCCAGGTCCTCGCCGGTATCAGGCAGGCGGGAGGGCAGCAGCTCGTAATAGGTGTCGGGCGTGTCGAGAAATTCCACGCCGCGCGACCGCAGCCCCTCGACGCTGGCATAGACATCGGTGGTGCCCATCGCGATGTGCTGGATGCCCTCGCCATTGTAGACGCGCAGGAATTCCTCGATCTGGCTGCGGTCGTCGCTGCTTTCGTTGATCGGGATGCGGATCTGTCCGCAGGGGCTCGTCAACGCCTTGGACTTCAGCCCGGTCAGCTTGCCCTCGATGTCGAAGTAGCGGATCTCGCGGAAGTTGAAGAGGCGTTCGTAGAAGCCGCTCCAGGCGTCCATCCGGCCGCGATGGACGTTGTGGGTGAGGTGGTCGATCACGGTCAGGCCGTAGCCGGTGGGTGCTACCTCGGCACCGTATGCCTCCCCGCGCCCCTTTGGGGCGACGAACCTGAAATCCACATCGTAGATGCTGCCGCGCGCGCCGTAGCGATCGACGAAATAGATCAGCGAGCCGCCGATGCCCTCGATGGCGGGGATGTTCAGCTCCATCGGCCCGACACGGCCATGGAACGGCCGGGCGCCCAGCTGCACCGCGCGCGCGAAGGCCGCCGCGGCGTCGGCCACGCGGAAGGCCATGGCGCAGGCGGAGGGGCCGTGCACTCTGCCAAAACCCTGGGCGAAGCTCTCCGGCTCGGCGTTGAGGATGAAGTTGACCTGGCCCTGCCGCCACAGGGTGACCCGCTTGGAGCGATGGACCGCCACCTGCATGAAGCCCAGCCGGGCGAACACCGCTTCCAGCCCGGGCAGATCGGGCCCGGTGAATTCGACGAATTCGAAGCCGTCGGTGCCCATCGGGTTTTCATCGGAGACGATGCCGGCGAGTGCGGTGCGGTCGGGCGGGATGTCCATGGCTGCAGCCTTTCAGAGCGGTTGGTCGAGCGCGGTGGAGGCACCGGCCGGGATGGGTGGGCCAAGCGATGCCAGCGCCATCGGGAGGGCGGCCAGTTCACGCCATGTCGCATGGTCGGCGAGGCTGTAGGCCGCCATGTCCTGGGCGATGGTGAAGTCGCCGGCGGCATCGGCGTAGGGGCCGTGCAGGGATGTATCGGGCATGTCCCGAGCTTAGTCGCGCGCAGGCGCCGGATTTCGCCTATTCACGGCAGTATCGGACACGGTATCAGGGCATTTCACTCAGGAGCCTTCGTATTGTGGCGGAATCCTCTCCGATCGATCAGACGGACCGTCGGCTGCTGCGGGCGCTGCAGGCGGATGGCCGCGCCGCGGTCACCGGCCTGGCCGACACCCTGGGCCTCTCCGCTACCCCCTGCCTGCGCCGCCTCAGGCGGCTGGAGGAGGCGGGCGTCATAACCGGCTACCGGGCGGAGATCGAGCCGCGCAGCATCGGCCTGCATGTGCAGGCCTTCGTCCAGGTATCGCTGACCAGCCATGCGGAGGAGCTGGTCGATGCGTTCCACCGGGCGCTGGCGGCGCGGCCCGAGGTCGTCGCCGCCTACGCCATGTCGGGCGAGATGGACTACCTGCTGCACATCCTGGTGCGCGACCTCGACGCCTATGGGGAGTTCGCGATGAAGGCGCTGCTGCGCATGCCCGGCGTGAAGGAGACCCGGTCCAGCTTCGTGCTGGGCGTCCCCAAGGCGCCGGCCGGGGTGCCGATCTAGCATGCTGCTGAAAAACGGGACGGGTCGGCTGGACGGTACCTTTCCGCGCAGGATCCGTCCGTCTCTTGCCAGGATGCAACAGCATCCTGGCGGCGAACCGGCCTTTCCTGCCCGAAAAGTCCCTCGCCCACCCTCAGCCGCCAGTTCTTCAGCAGCTTGCTAGAAGGTCAGCTCCAGCCGGTTCCAGCCGCCTGCCCGCGCATAGGCCATGCCGCGGGAGTAGCGGCGGACCAGCAGCAGCCCCAGCCCGCCGGGCTGCGCCTCGTCCAGGCTGGTGGGCAGGCTGGGCCCGGTCACCGCCGAAGGGTCGAAGGCGGGGCCGTCATCCTCGACCACGAGGCGGAGCGGCGGGCCATCGACGATGACCTGCAGCGCGCCGGCCGCGCCGTGCAGCAGCACATTGCCAACCAGCTCCTCGACGCATAGCCGCAACGCATAGGCCTGGCGGGCATCCAGCCCGGCCACTTGCGCATCGACCCACTGGTCCAGCGCCGGCAGCGCCGCCAGCTCGGCACGCAGCCGCAGCGTCGCCCTCATTCCAGCGCCCGTGCCTCGGCTTCCGCCAGGTCGTGGATGATCGGCACCAGTTCGCCCAGGCCGCTGGTCAGCAGCACCTGCTCCACCTCGCCTTGCGGCCGGTACAGCACCATGCGGCCGCCTTTGGTGCGCATCGCTTTCGCCGCCATGATGAGCGTCCGCAGCCCCATCGAGGCAAGAAAGCTGACGCCGCCCAGGTCGACCACCACCGCGCGATTGGCCACGGCCACGGCGGCGAAGCGCAGGTCGATCGCGGCGGCGCCCTGAATGTCCAGCCGCCCGGTCAGCACGATGCGGGTGGCGCCGGCGGGCAGCGTGTCGGATGCAATGTCCATTACCGATCCGGCTACACCACGCATGCGTCAGACGGCAACACCGGCCGAGTGACGCAGGGCGGCGCGCTGGCGCCCATGGCGGCCGCGTCCTATGTCAGAACGCGATGCGGCGGAGATCATCCAGGTTCCGGGGCTGGCGGCTGGCGGCGGGATGGCTGGGCGGGCTGCTGCTCGCCATCATCCTGGCCGGCGCGGGCGCGCTGTGGATGACGCTGCCGGCGGCCGAGCAGGCGCTGCGCATCGCGGGGCTGGGCGCCCCGGTCTCCATTACGCTCGATGCCGTGGGGGTGCCGCGCATCCGTGCCACGGACGAGGCGGACGCCGCCATGGCGCTGGGTTGGCTGCATGCGCGGGACCGCATGTTTCAGATGGAGCTGATGCGCCGCGGCGCCGCCGGGCGGCTGGCCGAGATAGCCGGCCCCGCCGCGCTGCGTGCCGACCGCTTCACCCGCGTGCTGGGGCTGGCCGAACGGGCCGAGGCGGATCTGGCGGCCCAGTCGCCGCAGACCCGCGCGCTTCTCGACGCGTATGCCGCCGGGGTCAATGCCCGCATCGCCGAGCGCGGCCGCTTCATCGCGCCCGAATTCCTGGCGCTGGGCGCGCCCGAGCCGTGGCGGCCGGAGCATTCGCTGCTCTGGGGCAAGGTGATGGGGCTGTGGCTGAGCGGCAACTGGCGAACCGAGATCGAACGGGCGCAGCTGGCGCGCGGGTTGGACGATGGTTTGCTGGGCGAGCTGTGGCCGGCCGATGGCTCCGCCGGGCTGCCCGACCGGCGTGCCGGCGCCGCCGCGACCGGGTTTGCGGGGCTGCTGCGGCAGATCCCCCAGTTTCCCGGTGACGCGCCGCTACCCGCGATGGCCAGCAACGCCTGGGCGCTGGATGCGGCGCATGGCGGCACGGGCGGCGCGCTGCTGGCCGCCGACCCGCATCTGGGCTTCTCCGCGCCCATCCTGTGGTACCTGGCGAGGATCGAGCTGCCGGGCGGGCGGTTCCGCGCCGGCGCCACCAGCCCGGGCGTGCCCTTCATCGTCATCGGCCGCAACGAAAGCCTCGCCTGGGGCTTCACCACGACGCATTCGGACACCCAGGACGTCTTCGTCGAACGCGTGCTGGATGCCGAGCACTACGCGACCGAGGCGGGCCCGCGCCGGTTCGATAGCCGCGACGAGCTGATCCGGGTGCGCGGCGCGGACCCCGTCGTGCTGCGCATCCGCGAGACCCGGCACGGCCCGGTGATCTCCGACCTCGATCCCACGCCGCGCGTCGATGGTACCGTGCTGGCGGTGGCCATGGCCAACCTGGCACCGGCCGATACCGCGGCGGAGGGGCTGCTGGCGCTGAACCGGGCCACCAGCGTGGCCCAGGCGGGTGAGGCCGCGGCGCTGATCACCAACACGCCGCAGAACCTGATGGTCGCCGACCGCGCGGGCGATATCGGCCTGTGGCTGACCGGCCGCACCCCGATCCGTGCCGCGGGCGACGGCAGGATGCCGGCGCCGGGCGAGGCCGGCACGCATGAATGGCTGGGCTTCGTGCCCTTCGCCGCCATGCCGCACCGCGTGGCGCCCGATAGCGGCCGGCTGGTCAACGCCAACAACCGTGTCGCGCCGGCCGACGGTCCCGTCTTCCTGGGTGCCGACTGGCCGGGTGACTGGCGCTTCCGCCGCATCCACCAGCTGCTGGACGCCAATCCGCGCCCCGATGCGGCGCTGCTGGCGACCATGCAGCTCGATGCGATGTCGCTGCTGGCCCAGGCCAGCCTGCCGCTGCTGCGCGGCCTGAGCGTTACGGGGCCGGCCGGCATCGCGCGCCAATTGTTCGAGGCGTGGAACGGCGAGATGGCGGCCGGACTGCCGCAGCCGCTGATCTGGAACGCCTGGCAGCGCCGCTTCCTGGCCCTCGTGCTGACGGAGAACGGCGTGCCGGACGGGGCGGGCTCGCCGGAATTCCTGGACTTTCTCCTGCGCGGCGACGCGCGGCGCTGGTGCCGGCCGGACTGCACGGCGCTCGCCGCACGGGCCCTGGCCGACGCCATGGCGCAGCTGGCCGCCACGCATGGTGGCGACCCGGTAGGCTGGTCCTGGGGCGCGGCCCATCGGGCGGTGTTCGAGCACCCGCTGCTGCGTTTCATCCCCGTGCTGCGCGACCTGACAAGGCTATCCGTGGCCAGCGCGGGGGACGGTCAGACGGTGCTGCGCGGCTCGCCGGGCGCCGGCTTCGCCAACGTGCATGGCGCGGGTCTGCGCCTGGTGGCCGACATGGCCTCGGCGGACGGGCTGCTGGCGATCATCGCCACCGGCCAGTCCGGCCACCCGCTGTCGCGCCACTGGGGCGACCTGTTGGGCTGGTGGCGCGACGGCACCATGCTGCGGCTGGGGCGAGAGCCGGCGGCTGTGCTGGGCCGGCTGGAATTGCGGCCTTGATCCAGCCCATCATGCTGGGGGTTCTGGCCAGCTTCGTGGGCTTCACTTCCTCCTTCACCGTGGTGTTGCAGGGCTTCCTGGCGATGGGGGCCACGCCGGCGCAGGCGGCCTCGGGGCTCACCATCATCACCTTTTCGATGGGTGCATTGGGGGCGGCCTTCAGCCTGGCCACCCGCCAGCCCATCGCCATCGCCTGGTCGACGCCGGGGGCGGCGCTGCTGGCTGCCACCGCCGCGCCGGCAGGCGGCTTCGGCGCGGCGGTCGGCGCCTTCATCGTCGCGGGCCTGCTGGTGGTGCTGGCCGGGCTGTGGCGGCCGATGCTGCGGGCGGTGGAAGGCATCCCCGCGCCCATCGCCAACGCCATGCTGGCGGGCGTGCTGCTGGACCTGTGCGTGGCCCCCGCCCGCGCGGTGGGCGTGGTGCCGGAGATCGCCTTGCCGGTGGTGCTGACCTGGCTGGTGATGCTGCGCCTGGCGCGGCTGTGGGCGGTGCCGGCGGCGGTCGCGGTCGCCGCCCTGCTGGTGGGCGTGCTGGTGCCGATGCCCATGGCGGGGCCCGGCGCCGGGCCACGACTGGAATGGGTGTGGCCGGTGTTCCAGCCCGCCGCCATGCTGGGCATCGGCGTGCCGCTCTTCCTCGTCACCATGGCGTCGCAGAACGTGCCGGGCATCGCGGTGCTGACCGCCTTCGGCTACCGGCCCCGATCCGGCCCGGTGTTCGTGGCAACCGGTGCGGCCAGCGCGGCGGGCGCATTCCTGGGTGGGCAGATGGTGAACTTCGCCGCGATCACGGCCGCCATGTGCGCCGGGCCCGAAGCGCATCCCGACCCGGCGCGCCGTTGGATTGCGGGCGTCGCCAATGGCCTGACCTATATCGGCTGGGCGCTTGCGGCCGGGGTGGCGGCGGCGGCCGTGGCGCTGGCCCCGCCGGCGCTGATCCAGGCGGTGGCGGGGCTTGCCTTGCTGGGCAGCATGGCCGCTGCCCTGCGCGGCGCGGTGGCGGACGAAGCCCTGCGCATCCCCGCCGTGCTGTGCTTCGTCACCTGCGCCTCGGGGCTCAGTTTCGCCGGCGTGGGTGCCGCCTTCTGGGGGCTGCTGGCGGGGCTGGGGGCGGCCGCGCTGTTCAGGCGGGCGTGAGGCCCAGCCGCGCGTCGCGCCGCTTCAGCCAGGCGATGACCGGCAGCGCCAGCAGAACCATCCAAGCCTTGCCGATCATCTGACCGGCCAGATAGTCCAGGCTGCCGAAGGCCAGCCAGAGGAAAACCACGCTGTCCACCGCCAGCCCGGCCAGGCCGCTGATGGCCACCGCGCGGACCAGGCCGCGTCGGGCCAGCGGGGTGTAGACCGCCATGTCGGGCAGTTCGCTCAGCAGGAAGGCAGTGGCCGAGGCCAGCACCAGCGCCGCCGGCGCGATCAGGGCCGACAGCACCGTGCCCGCCAGCACAGCGCCCAGCGCCCAGCCGGTGCCCAGGCGGCGCTGCACCAGGTCCCGCAGCACCAGCGCCGCGCCGATCATCAGCACGCCCGATGGCGCGGTGACGCCGGGCGCGACCGGGATCAGGCACGGCCCGCCCGGCACACAGAAGGTGCCGACATGGCCGATCAACCAGTTGGCGGCGGGGATGCACAGGGCGAAGGCCGCGAGGCACAAAAAGCCTTCGCGGCGGCTGTCAGTATTCATGGCGGGCGGCATAGGCTGCCCAGCCACGGGCGCGCAAGTCACAAGCCGCACAGGCGGCGCAGCCCGCCCCCCAGGGGTGGGGCGTGCGCACGCCCTGGTAGCAGGAATGGCTCTCGGCGCGGATCAGTTCGACCAGTGGCGCCCCGCCCAGCCGTTCCGCCAGCCGCCAGGTCGCCCCCTTGTCCAGCCACATCAGCGGCGTGTGCAGCACCAGCCGGGTGTTCATCCCCAGATTGATGGTGGCCTGTAGCGATTTAAGCGTGTCGTCCCGGCAATCGGGGTAGCCGGAGTAGTCCGTCTCGCACATGCCGCCGACCAGGTGGCGAATGCCGCGCCGCGCCGCGAGTGCCGCG
>JACMRO010000512.1 GCA_014376425.1 Rubritepida sp. | reverse complement strand
TGCTCACCCTGATGGCGGGACTGGCGCAGCTCAGCCTCATCGCGGTGGGCGGCGGAAGCGCGGTGCTGGGCGACATGCACCGGCTGATGGTCGATGAACATGGCTGGATGGACGACGCCACCTTCGCCCGCAGCTATGCCCTCGCGCAGGCCGCGCCGGGGCCAAACATCCTGGTCGTCGGCGTCTTCGGCTGGCATGTCGCGGGGCCGCTGGGGCTGCTTGGCGCCACGCTGGCCATGTGCGGGCCGGCGGCGCTGGCGGCGCTGGGTTTTTCGGCCATGCGGGAGGGGCTGGGCGGCGCCGCCTGGCTGCGCCGGATCGAACGCGGGCTGGTGCCCGTGGCGCTCGGCCTGGTCATCGCCTCGGCCCTGCTGCTGGGGGAGACGGCGCTGGCGACATGGGGCAGTTTGCCCGCCGTGGGAATCGCGATCACCGCAGTCACCGCGGGCTTCGTCGCCCTCACCCGCCGCTCGCCGCTTTGGATGCTCGGCGGCGGCGCGGCGCTCGGCATCGTCCTGTTGAGGTAGTCACATGTTCTACGAACCCAAGAACGGCCACGGCCTGAAGCATGATCCGCTGAAGGCGATCATCGCACCCCGGCCGATCGGGTGGATTTCCACCCTCGACGGCCAGGGGCGGCCGAATCTGGCGCCCTACAGCTTCTTCAACGCGCTGGGTTCGCGCCCCGCGGTGCTTTGCTTCTCCTCCGAAGGGATGAAGCACACGGCCGATTACGCCATCGCCTCGGGCGAGTTCGTCTTCAACCTCTCCACCCGGCCGCTGTTCGACGCGATGAACGCCAGCTCCGGCACGCTGCCCGCCGGCGTCTCCGAATTCGAGGCGGCGGGGATCGAGCCAGCGCCCTGTGTGGTGGTGAAGCCGCCCCGCGTCGCCGCCAGCCCGGCGGCGATGGAATGCAAGGTCGTTCACCACTGGAACGTCACGGACATGGACGGGCAGCCGACCGGCGCTGTGGTGGTGTTCGGCCAGGTCGTCGGCGTGCACATCGACGAGGCGGTGCTGCGCGACGGCATGTTCGACGCCGTGGCGGCGCAGACCATCGCGCGCTGTGGGTATCGCGACTACACCCAGGTGACGGAGATGTTCGCGGCCTCGCGCCCGGACGACTAATATAAGGCGGCGCGTGGCTGCTGGCCGGGCCTGGCCCGGTCACGACGACGAAGTTGGCTACGAACCCACCTTCAGCGTGCTGGTCAGCCCCCGCAGGCACGCCAGGATGGACAGCGCCGTGATCTTGCCGGTCTTCGGGTTGGCCTCGCTTGGCACGTTCTCGATGGTCATGGTCAGCCGGGCGGCGGCGGCCTCGACGCGGATGGTGTGGGTGTTGCGGGTCACCGAAGGGTCTGCCCAGATCTCCACCATGGTGCGCTCCGGGCCGATGCCGGCCAGCGCCAGGGCGGCGGCCACGTTCACATTGGCCGGAAAGCCCTGGGCTGCGTCGAAGGCATTGCCCTTGAACACCAGCTTCGCCCCGGTCAGCCCGTCGAGGGAAATGTCGTGCTCGACCAGGTATGGCGCGCCGAGCAGGCCGGCGGGCGGCTTGCGCGTCTCGATGGTGACGCTGCTGACGTCGCCCTCGGCCGCTGCCCGCACCGCGTCCAGCCCCAGCAACGCGCCGGTGGGGATAATGATGCGGGCGCCGGTTTCGCGCGCCCGGTCGATCAGATGCATGCGCGGCAGCAAGGCGCCGCAGGAGCTCGGCACGAAGATGCAGCCGGCTTCGATGGCGGCGGTGGCGGCTTCCTCGAAGACCGAGGCGGGCGCGGCCTCGACGATGATGTCGCATTCGCGCGGCAGCTTTGCGATGTCGAGGATCAGGGGCCGGTCGCGAAATCCCTTCATCCCCGCCACCGCGCGGTCACGGTCGCGCACCGCCACGGCGGCGAGCTTGAGGCCGGGCACGCCGGCGTCCAACGCGCGGGCCAGGTGCAGGCCGATGGCGCCAAGGCCGACGATGCCGACGGTGAGGGTTTGTGTGGTCATGGGCGCGGATTAGCAGCGGGGCACGGCGCCGACCAGCGGGCGCCGTCCGAACGCCGCCCGTGCCGTCGCCAGGTCAGCAGGGCGTCACAACCCGTCGAGCACGCGCTGGCGCTGGCAGCCCTTCGCCGCCAGCAAGGCATCAAACGTCATCCTCAGCCCGCTGCCCGCCCGCGCCGTCACTCCTCCTTGAAGCCATACTCCGCGATCCCCTGCTCCGCCCCGTAATACTTGTAAGGCAGGAACTTGCCCGACATCGCGATCTTCACCCGGTCGCCCTTCGCGTGCGGCATGCGCTCGAAGTCGAAGTCGA
>JACMRO010000511.1 GCA_014376425.1 Rubritepida sp. | reverse complement strand
GCAGGTAGCGGCCGGGGTGGGCCGCCAGCCAGGTCTGCAATTCGGGGTACATCCGGTCCATCAGGTTGAACCAGTCGCCGCGATGCAGCTTGCGGCCTTCCTCGGCCGACACGGCGCAGCACACCACCTCCGCGCTCGCGCCCTCTCGGGTGATCAGCAGGTCGTGCGTAGCGCCGTCAAGCAGGCCGCAGAATCGCACGGCGAAACCGCGCAACCGGGCCAGCGCCGCCGTACGCATCAGGTGAAAAAGAGGTATCAACGTCGCCTCGCCGGCCAGCCCGGCGCGAACCATCACTCGCAGCCGCGCCCGCGCGTCGCCCGAAAGCGCCGCATCCAGCCGCGCCACTTCGCGTGCGAACTGCAGCACCCGCTTCTCCGGCGTGCCCGCCCGCGCCAGGGCTTCCGGCCCGGACAGCCGCGACAGCATCAGCTCCGCGGCATGGCGTTGCTGCGCCGCACGGCCGGTAAACTGCCCCTGCCGTGCCATCACGCCCAGAGCGGATAAGCGTTTCCCCCAGCAGTCCCGCCCGGCAATGCGGACGAAGGCGGCAAGCGCGGCATGGTCGGTCCCGGACTCCAGCGAGGTCATGTTCGGCTTCCGTAACGGTTGAATGATCCAGAACCCGGTTTGACCATCGGCGTCAAGCACCGAATTCGCGCGGCAGGCGCCCAAGCGATGGCGCGTCAGGGTTTTGTGCTCGATGCCGCAGCAAATGATCGGCCAGCACGCAGGCCAGCATGGCTTCGGCCACCGGTACGGCGCGGATGCCGACGCAAGGGTCGTGCCGGCCGCGAGTAAGGATGTCGGTGTCCTGGCCCGCCCGGGTCACCGCCTGGCGCGGCGTAAGGATGGAACTGGTGGGCTTCACCGCCATGCGGGCGATGATCGGCTGCCCCGTCGAGATGCCCCCCAGCACCCCACCGGCATGGTTGGCGAGGAACTCCACCGTGCCGTCCCCGCGCATCCGCATCTCATCGGCATTGGCCTCGCCAGAGAGGGCCGCAGCGGCGAAGCCATCGCCGATCTCCACCCCCTTCACCGCGTTGATGCCCATCAGGGCGGCTGCGATGTCTGCGTCCAGCTTGGCGTAGATCGGCGCGCCGAGGCCCACCGGCACGCCATCGGCCTGCACTTCGACCACCGCGCCCACGCTGCTGCCGGATTTGCGCACCTCGCCCAGCAGGGCTTCCCAGCGCGTGGCCGCCGCACGATCGGGGCAGAAGAAAGGGTTCTCCTCCACCGCCGCCCAGTCCCAGGCGGCGCGGTCGATGCGGTCGGCGCCGATCTGCACCAGGGCGCCGCGCACCTGCACGGCCCCCAGCACCAGGCGCGCGATCGCGCCGGCCGCGACGCGCATGGCGGTTTCCGGGGCACTGCTGCGGCCGCCGCCGCGTGGGTCGCGGATGCCGTATTTCCAGTCATAGGCGATGTCGGCATGGCCGGGGCGGTAGGACTGGGCGATCTGCGAATAGTCCTTGGAGCGCTGGTCCTGGTTGTCGATGTGCAGGGCGATGGGGGTGCCGGTGGTCCGCCCCTCGTACACGCCGGACAGGATTCGCACCGCGTCGGCCTCCTGCCGCTGCGTCACATACCGGCTCTGGCCCGGCCGGCGGCGGTCGAGGAAGGGCTGGATGTCGGCCTCGGCCAGTGCCAGGCCGGGCGGGCAGCCATCGACCACGCAGCCGATCGCCGGGCCATGGCTCTCACCCCAGGTGGTGACGCGGAAGAGGTGGCCGAAGCTGTTATGCGACATCGACAGGCTTATTGCCGCGTCCCGCCCCGCGTTGGAACCCTGGCCGCAAAAACAGGGCGATCCCGAAGCCCGGTCCGGCCACCCTGGCGACCGGGGGCGATGCCCGTCGGCTGCCACAGGCGCTGCCCGACAGGCGTCTCTCCCGCGCGGTCGAACCGGGCGGCTGGAAGGCCATGCTGGCCGGCGATGGCGACGTGGTCAGCGGTCACCACAACAAGCTGCAATCCGCCATCGCGCGCATCACCCCCTTCTCGATGCTGGCCGAGGCGCACCGCAAGATGACGGGGCCGGGTTCAGCGCAGCGCTGAACGGCCGGGCACCGCCGCCAGCAGGCTTTGCGTGTAGGGGTGGCCGGGCCGTTCGAAAACCTGGGCGGTGGGGCCGTGCTCGACCACCTGCCCGTTCTGCATCACCACCACCTCGTCACAGAGTTGGGCGGCGACGCGCAGGTCATGCGTGATGAACAGGATGGAGAGGTTGAGGCGCGCCTGCAGCCCGCGCAGCAATTC
>JACMRO010000510.1 GCA_014376425.1 Rubritepida sp. | reverse complement strand
TCCGGCCAGGTGCCGGGGGCTGGCCAGGATGCCGCCCAGCAGCAACGTCAGCGCCACCAGTAGCGCCAACGGAATGACCATGCCCGGCCATTCGCCGCCGCGGCGCCAGGGGGCCGGCCCCGCGCCGGCCCGCCCAGCAAAAGTGCCAGCATGGGCAGCCGTTCGCCCAGCTGCCGGGGGCTGGCCAGGATGCCGCCCAGCAGCAGCGTCAGCGCCACCACCAGCGCCAGCGGAATGGCCATGCCCGGCCATTCGCCGCCGCGGCGCCAGCGGGCCAGCACGGCGCCGGCCAGCACCAGCCCGGCCGCCGCCAGCGCCGCCCACCAGCCGCTGTCAGGCAACAACGGCCGGCCCCGGCTTGCCGCTCACGCCGCGCCATGCTGCCTTGCGCCGATCGCTGCAGGAGACCGCATGACGTTCCACTACATCAAGGTCTGGGATGGTTGGGTACGGCTGAATCACTGGCTGATCCTGGTGCTGATGATTGTGTCCTTCGCCACCGCGAAGGCGCACCGGATGGATTGGCACATGCTGTCGGGTTACGCGATCCTGACGCTGTTGTTGTTCCGCCTGCTGTGGGGATTGTTTGGCAGCGAGAATGCGCGCTTCCGGCATTTCCTGGGCTCTCCCGGCGCGGCCTTCCGGCAGCTTGGCAAGCTGGGGCGGCGGGAGCCGGATACCGAGGTTGGCCATAACGCGGCCGGCGGCTGGATGGTGCTGCTGCTGCTGGCGCTGCTGCTGACCCAGGCGGTGACCGGGCTGTTCAGCTACGACCAGATCTTCAGCCGCGGGCCGCTGGCGCGCCGCGCGCCGGAATGGTTGGTCGACCTGGCGTCATCGATCCACGTCCAGAATTTCTACTGGCTGCTGGGCGCGGTGGCGGTTCATGTGCTGGCCGTTGGCGTCTATTTCGTCGCTAAGAGCCACGATCTGCTGGGGCCGATGATCCATGGCGTGAAGAAGCTGCCGGTGGATGTGGCAGCGCCGCGGCTGGCCAGCCCGGCATTGGGGCTGGGGCTGCTGGGGCTGAGCGCCGCCATCGTCTGGGGCATCACCCGGCTGCGGATCGGGCTGTAGCGCCGCCGCAAGCCGGGCCTAGCGCCGCCAGCGTCCCCCATGCCCCCAATAGCCACCGCGATACCCGCCCCAGCGCGGCCCGATGCCCAGATAGATACCGCCGCCGTAGTAGGGTGCAAAATAGGGTGGCGCGGCATAGCCGTAGGCTACCGGCAAACCGGGTTCGGGCAGTTGGACGTCGTTGCCCGCCGCCGTCATGCATTGCGCGTAGGTGACGTCGTATTGCTGCTGCAGGCCATAGGCGCTGCCTGTCGCGGCATTGGCGGCGGCACCGCCGCTGATCAGGGCGCCGGTGCCGGCGCCGATCGCAGCACCAGCGCCAGGACTGCCGGCTACCGCGCCCAGCGCGGCACCCAGCCCCGCCCCCACCACGGTGCCCAGCACCACCGTGCCGGCCGCGGCCTGATTGGCCACGATCGTCGGGTTGGCGTAGCCCGTGCTGGCGGCGGCATTCTGCCGGCAGCCGGAATCCTGTTGCTGAAAGAGCGCATAATCGCCGCCCTTTGGCGGCAGCGCCACCACCGAAGGCCCGACCGGGGGCGGCACGGCACATGCGGCCAGGGCCAGGGTCGTGGCCAGGGTCGTGGCCAGGGTCGTAGCCAGGGCAGCGGTCCGGGCAGCGGTCCGGGCGGCGGCCGGTGTCGCGCTGGCCCGCGCGTTGGTTTCGATGTCCCTCATTTTACCACCTTTTCGGGCCATTCGCCCGCCTGACCAGCGCAACATAGGGCGGCGCGTACCGGTTGCGCAGCCGATGTTACAACACGTCACGCGCCGCTTTACCCCGCTGCTCCACTGCGGGAAGCTGCCGCCTGGTACCCACGGAGACATCGCATGCTTGGCCGCCGAAACCTGCTGGCCGCACCGGCCCTACTGGCGAAGGGCGCTATGGCGCAGGTGGGTGCGCAGCCCTGGCCCACCCGCCCCATCACCCTGCTGATCGGCTTCGCGCCCGGTGGCGGCACCGACATCATCGCCCGCGCTCTGCAACCCGCGCTGCAGGAAGACCTGGGCCAACCGCTGGCGATCGAAAGCCGGCCCGGCGCCTCCGGCACGGTGGCCGCGGCCGCCGTGGCCCGCGCCCGGCCCGATGGCCACACCCTGCTCATCACCACCGTCAGCGCCTCGGCCGTGGTGCCGCCGTTGATGGTGCCGCCACCCTTCGACATTGTGGCCGACCAGCTGCCGGTGGTGCTGGCGGGAACCGTGCCGCTGGTGGCCGTGGTGCCGGAGAGTTCACCGGCGCGGGATTTCCAGGGCTTCATCGAGCACGCCCGCGCCCGTCCCGGCCAGTTGAACTATTCCTCCTCCGGCGTCGCCACCCAGCAGCATCTGGCGGCGGAGCTGCTCTCGGCCGAAGCGGGCCTGCGCATGGTGCACATCCCGTTCCGCGGCACCGGCCAGGCGGTGACGGAGATCCTGGCCGGCCGTATCGACATCGCCATCGACACGCTGCCGACCTACCTCGGCCACATCCGCGCCGGGCGGGTGCGGGCGCTGGCCACCACCATGCCCGCGCGCACCGAATGGCTCCCTGCACTGCCCGCCGTGGCTGAGTTCTTCCCCGGCTTCAACGCCAATGTCTGGTACATGCTGATGGCGCCGCCCGGCACGCCGGCCGCGATCACCGAACGCCTGGTGGCCAGCGTCAACCGCGCCCT
Source organism: Rubritepida sp. (assembly GCA_014376425.1). Taxonomy (GTDB): domain Bacteria; phylum Pseudomonadota; class Alphaproteobacteria; order Acetobacterales; family Acetobacteraceae; genus Rhodovarius. Next base: position 24,088 of record JACMRO010000510.1, on the reverse strand, counting down.
GGCCGACCCCATCCTGCGCGCCCGGGTGCGCGAGGCCGGCTTCATCCCCGGTGGCGGCAGCAGCGCCGACGCCGCCGCCCTGCTGCGCGCCGACGCGGAGCGATATGCAGCGTTGCTCCGCCGCAACAACATCCGGCTGGAGTGAAGCCCTTGCGCCGCCGCACCATCCTCGCCCTGGCGCCCCTCGGTGCCCTGGCGCCTCTGGCCCCCCCGGGTGCCCTGGCGCAGTCGCGCCCGATCCGCGTCGTCGTCCCCTTCGCCGCCGGCGGCATTATCGACGTCGTGGCCCGCATCCTGGCCGAGCCGTTGGGCCGCGCCCTGGGGCAGGGGATGGTGATCGACAACCAGCCCGGCGCCGGCAGCGTGATCGGCGCGCGGATTGTGGCCCGAGCCGCGGCGGACGGGGCGACGCTGCTTCTGTCGGGTGCCGCGCATGCCGTCATTCCGGCACTTTACCCCGATGCGGGGGTCGATCCGGTAGCCGATTTCGCGGGTGTCGCGTTGCTTGGCCAGCAGCCCTTCGTGCTGGCGGTGCATCCCTCCAACCCGGCTGTCGATGGTCCCCAGTTCCTGGCCTGGCTCCGGGCGCGCCCCGGGGCCGCCCGTTTCGCCACCACCGGCATCGGCGCCGCCTCGCATCTCGCCGGCGAATTGCTCAAGCAGCTGGCCGGCGTGGATTTCGAGGTTGTGCCCTATCGCGGCACGCCCCAGGCGGTGACCGATCTGGTGGCCGGCCGGGTTGATTTCATGCTCGACAGCCAGAGCCTGCTCGCGCCGCTGGCGGCCGCCGGCCAACTGCGCGCGCTGGCGGTCACCACCGCCAATCGCTCGGCCATGCTGCCCGGCCTTCCCACCCTCGCCGAAAGCGGCGTGGCCGGTTACGACGCTTCCTCCTGGCAGGCGCTGTACGCGCCGGCGGGGGTGCCGGGCACGGAACTGGCCCGGCTGCGCGCCGCTGCGCAGGTGGCACTGGCCGATCCCGCGCTGCTGCGGCGCTACGCCGAGGTGGGGGTGCAGCCGGTGACGGCCGGCCTCGATGGCTTCGTTGCCGCCGAACAGGCGCGCTGGCTGCCTATTCTGCGCGCCACGGGCGCACGCGGCGGATAACAGATCCGTCAAGCGGCGAACTATCCCGCGGCCGGGTGGTTCCACCGATATCGGCACATACCCGCCGGTCGAAACACGGAGCATTCGATGCCGCAATTCGCAGCCACCATCAACAAAATCGGTGGAGGCGTGAAGGCCTTCACCATCAGCGCCGCCGTCAAGAACATCGAGGGCTGGGAGACCGCGCTGAGCGACATGGACACCTCCGGCGCCAAGGGCATGGCACGCGACCTGGGCCGCTTGAAGAAGCTGCTGCAGGCCGAGGAGATCGACGGCGAGGCGGTGAAGGAACTCATCGGCAAGCTGGGCGAGGCCACGGTCAAGTTGGCTGGCAAGGCGGAATCCAAGAACGCCGAGAAGGTGAAGCAACTAGGCGAGGCGCTGACCGCGGCGGCCCGGCAGGAAGCCCCGGCCGCCTGATCGCCGGACACCCTTCCAGGTAGTCCGGCCGGCCGAAACATGGCGACATGTTTCGGCCACCACCTGGCCACATTGCCCGGCGGATACTCCCACACGCAAGGTGAGGGAGGCCCGAGGATGGTAGGAAGCACGGCGCTGTGGCCTTCGCTGCTGGCGACTTGGCTGAGCCTGACGCCGGTGCCCAGCGGCGCATCCACCCCCTCCGCCGCCCCGGTGCCGCCGCCCGCCATTGCATTGCCGTCCCGCCCCGATTGAACCATGAGGCGTCGATGAGCCCTTTCCAGCGCCATATCGACGCTTGCAACAACACACCTTCCCCGCACCATCTGCTGCCCTTCCGCATCGCCGCCGCTCAGGTCGGCTGGGTGCGGCCGGAGTTGGCCCAGGCGCTGACCTTCCTGCCGCGCGACGTGCATTTCGATGCAGGCGGCGTGGCCCTGGCGGCGCGCTTCCGCACCCCGCCCGCACGCAGCGCGGCATTGGAGGCGCTGTCGCTGCAACTGCGCGACCGGGGCTTCCTGCGCATCCGCGGCGAGCCCTTCGACATCCGCGCCGCCGCCGATGGCCCGGTGCTGGCGACGATCGACCGCGGCGCAATTCCGGCCTTCGGGGTGATCGGCCAGGGCGTGCATTTGAATGGCCTGGTACGGAAGGAAGACGGGCTGCATGTCTGGGTCGGCATCAGGGCGCGCGACAAGGCGGTGGCGCCCGGGCTGATCGACAACGTCGTCGCCGGAGGCATTCCGGCGGGGATGACGCCCGCGAATTGCCTGCTGAAGGAGGCCGTGGAAGAGGCCGCCATGCCGCCTGCATTGACCGCCCTGGCGCGCCCGACCGGCCGCGCCAGCTATATCCTGAGCAATGAGGAGGGCCTGCGGCGCGACGTGCTGCACATCTTCGACCTGGAATTGCCGGAGGACTTCATCCCGCGGCCCAATGACGATGAGGTGGAGCGCTTCGAATTGTGGCCGGCGGCCCGGCTGCTCGCGGTGGTGCGTGATACCGACAGCGTCAAGTTCAACGTCAATCTGGTGCTGATAGACCTGTTCCTGCGCGAGGGGCTGATCGATGCGGCTTCGCCGGATGGGCAGGCGCTGCGGGCGGGCCTGCTTGCGGGACCGTGATCTGGGCGGCGTGCGCCGCTCCCCTGGCCTGCCACTCATTTCAGCCGGAGATGCACGGGGCTTGCACCGGCAGAATCGTGGCGATCGGCGCCGGCGAGGCGGGCCGGAACTGAAACGACACCATTAACCGGCTGCTGGACTATCCAGGCCGGCGACCGGCCTAACCTGCAGCGACGCGAAGTTCTTCGACACCAGGATCGGCAGTGACTTCGTCTTCCGCAGCCGACGCGACCCGACCGACGCCGAGACGATCCATGCTGGCGCGTGATGGATCGAGGTGCCGGACCGATGCGGGCGCAGGGCGCCTGCCGCTACGCCGGCGTGGCGCCCAGGTCGGCGATTTCGCGGATCAGCTTGCGGCGCACCGCCTGGCCGAACGCCTCGAAATCCTCCGCCACCACCATGAAGGCGCCGGGGCCGCCGATGACGCTGGCCTCGAAATAAAGGTCCAGTGGGACCGGCGGCGGCCGGCCGAAGGTTGGCCGGTCGTTGATGATGGGCAGGCCGTTGATGACGATGCCATCGGCCACCGCCTCGTCACGCGCGCGTTCGACCGCGCGGCCCGAATTGTTCACCCCGTCGCCCGAGATGTCGATCACCTGCCGCGTCGCCTCGAAGGGCGCTTCGGCCAGGATCCGGCGGGAGAAGTCGATGGCCGCCGAGATCGACGTCCATGACAGGCTGGCGCGCGGCGCCTCGGCCAGGCGGTCGGCCCACAGATGCGCGTCCGCCTGGCTGGCGATGCGGGTCCAGGGCAGCACCAGGCGCTGGTATTCGAAGCCCGCCCATTCGACATAGGCCACGCCGATCGCGCCGATCATGCCGCGGGTGATGGCGTCGATGACGCGCGGATCGGCGATACCGGCGCGGTAGCCTTCGCGCTGCAGCCGCGCCTCGTCCTCATCGACCGAACGGCTGACATCGACGGCGAGGACCAGCAGCATGTCGACCGGCCCGGGCGGCTGGGCATGGGTGGGCGCGGCGGCCAGACCGGCAAGGAGGGTGCGACGGCGCATAACGCATGCAAGCGCGACCCGCCCCCCGATTGCAACACAAGAGTCAGATCATTCGCAGCAGCGTGCCGTCGCGCCGGATGGCGTGATGATGGATGGCGCCGGCGATATGCGCCGGGATCAGCACCAGCAGCGACCAGCCGACGTAGGCGTGGACGGTGATGAGCACCTTCGCCAGCCCCTCCCACGTGTCCATGAATTTCGGCAGGTCGATCAGGCCGAGATAGGCGGTGGCGCCCTGCATCGGGAAGCCGAAAGCATTGGTGGCGAAGAAGCCCAGCAGCGGCTGCAGGATCAGCGCCACGTAGAGCGCGTAATGCACCGTGCTGGCAGCGATGCGCATGACCCGCGGGATGTGGTCGGGCTGGGGCGGCGGCGGGCTGATGCGGCGCCAGGCCAGCCTTGCTATGGCGACCAGCAGAATGGTCAGGCCGAGGCTCTCATGAATCGCGTAGAAGGTCATCTTCGACGGCTCGGCGATGTGGCCGATGGTCAGCCCGCTCGCCAATGCCGTAATCAGCAGCGGCACCGTTACCCAGTGGAAAATCTTCGCCAAAGCGCTGTAGTTGCCGTCCGGGTGTTGCATGGCCCGTGCCTCCAATGATCGCGGTGCATGCCGACTGGTCGATGCATCCGGGCAAACGCTACCACGCGACGGCGCGCCGGGTGGATGGCAAATGGCAAGCCGAGGCGCCGCGGCTGGTGGGCGACCCGGCGGCCTGGCTGGGCGGGCTGCTGGCCGATGGCGCGGCTGTGGCAATGGGGTTGGACCTGCCCCTGGGGCTGCCGCGAGGGTTGGCGGCGGGGCGACCGGAGGACGGCTTCCCGGATTTCCTGACCGGCTGCGGCGCCATGCCGGGCTTCTTCGCGGTCAATGAGACGCTGGCGACGATCAGCGCCGACCGCCCCTTCTACCCGGCCCGGGGCGTCAAGGGCATGACGCGCCTGTCGCACGCGCAGGCGCGGGGCCTGGCGGACGCGGCCGACCTGTCACGGCTGTGTGACCGCGCGACGGCCGAACGCCCGGCCGGCGCCCCGGTGCTGTGGACGCTGGGCGCGAACCAATCCGGCAAGGCCGCCATCTCAGCCTGGCGGGATTGGCTGGGGCCGGCGCTGGCGGCCGGTGCGCCGCTGGCACTCTGGCCGTTCGAGGGTGGGCTGCATGCCCTGCTGGCGCCTGGCCGCGCGGTGCTGGCCGAGGTCTATCCGGCCGAGGCGATGCGCCACCTCGGGCTGCGGCTGCGGGGCAGCAAGCGTGACGCGGCGGCGCGGCTGGCGCTTGCGCCGGCGCTGCTCGATGCCTTCGACCGGCTGCGGGTCGTGCCCAGCCCGGCGCTGCGCGATGCCGTGGCGTCCGCCTTTGGCCAGGACGCCCCCGGCGAGGACCGGCTGGACTGCGTGCTGGGCCTGCTCTGCCTGATCCAGGTGCTCGACGGCGGTAGGCCGGACCACATCCCCGCCGACCCCTGGGTGCGGCGGTGGGAGGGCTGGGTGCTGGGGCAGCTTACGCCGGCTCAAGCTCCCGCTCCGCCCACATCCGCTTAAAGGCCGGGCGGGCGTGGCAGGCCGCCATCCACGCCCGGACATGCGGCGCCGCCTCGAACAGCTCGGGCGCGGGCAGGGCGTAGCGGATGATCTCGGCCGTGTTGATGTCGGCCACGGTGAAGCGGCCGCCGACCAGGAAGCCGGTCGCCGCCAACGCCTGGTTCAGCACCGCCACGGGCGCGCGCAGCGCCTCGACCGACGCCACCGCCAGCGCCTCGTCCCGCTCGGCCGGCGGCTTGCCGGCGCGGTTGTAGAGGACTTGCAGCGAATGCGGCTCCACCGCCGTGGCGGCCCACAGCGCCCACATGGTCATCAGGCCGTCCTCGTTCGCATCGGCCGGGCCCAGCGCGCCGCCGTGGCGTTTCGCCAGATACAGGTTGATCGCCAGGGATTCGTTCAGCACCAGGTCGCCATCCACCAGTGTGGGGACCTGCGCGTTCGGGTTCACCGCCAGGAATTCCGGGCTGCGCGTGTGCAGCTCATCGCCCCCCCCAGGGCCGCCCCGGGGGCCTCCCTGGCGATAGACCTGGATCACCGGCACGTGCCGGAACTCCAGTCCCGCCTCATGCGCCAGCCAGACGTTTCGCGAGGCGCGCGAGCGCAGCACTCCATAGAGCGTGATCATGTGGCAATCCCTTCGTTCAGCGCCTGCTGTCGCACCAGTGCCACGCACAGGTCCAGTGTCGGCGTCGGCACGCTCAGTTCGCGCGCCATCTCCAGCGGCATGTCGAACAGCGATTTGATCTCCATCGGCCGCCGCGCGTCGAGGTCCTGCAGGATGGAGGGGCGATGCGCCGTGCCGCCACTGGCAGCCAGCCGCGCCTCGGGGTCCATGTCGATGGTCACGCCAAGCGCGCGGGCGATGGCGATGCCCTCGGCCATGCAGCGCAGCGAGGCTTGGCGCAGCACCGGGTCCGCCAGCATCGCCTTGATGTTCTGCCGCGCCGCGGTGCAGAGCGGACCATTGGCCAGGTTGCCGATCAACTTCAGCCACAGCTCCTGGCGGATGTCGTCGCTGACGCGGCAGCCCATGCCGCCGGCCTTGAATGCTTCGGCCACCGCCCGGGCGCGGGGCGACAGGCTGCCATCCGGCTCGCCCAGGATCAGCCGGTCGCCCTTCGTCGCCACCTGGATCACGCCGGGCTCGATGATGGTGCAGGCGGACCAGATGACGCCGCCCAGGGTGCGTTCGACGCCGACCGCCCCGCGCATCGTATCGCCCGGATCGACCAGCGGCAGGCGCTTGCCCTGATGCGGCCCGCCCTCATGGTCGAAATACCACCACGGAATTCCGTTCATCACGAAGCTGACCGAGGTGTCGGGCCCCAGCAGCGGGCCGATGGCGGCGGCGACCGAGGGCAGCGCCGTCTGCTTGGTGGTGACGATGACGGCGTCCTGCGGCCCGAGCTCGCCCGCGGTGGCCGCCGCGCGGGGGTGGACGTGGATCGTCTCCTCGGGCGTCGTCACCCGCAACCCGTGGGCCTGGATGGCGGCAAGCTGCGGCCCGCGGGCGATGAGCGAGGTGTCGGCGCCGCCCTTCGCCAGCCGGGCCGCAAGGTGGCCGCCGATGGCGCCGGCGCCGAATACACAGATCTTCATGGTGGTCCTTCATGATGGCGCATCAGCGCCAGTGTGGCGGCCGCCGCCTCGGCCAGCGCGGCGCAAAGCCGCGCGCCCAGATCGGCCGAGGCGCCGCGTGCGTCGGGCGCGTGGATACCGCCGGGGGCGACCTCGTCGATCAGGGTGGGGATGGCGATGTCGATGCCGGCCACCCGCAGGGCGTTGAAGCCGTGGACCTCGCGGCCGAAGACGCGGGCCGGTGCCTGGCGCGGCACCACCAGCGCCGGCGCGCATAATTCAGGAAAGAGATGCAGCGCGACGGACAGCACCGGGTCGCCGCCATGGCCCTGGCTTGCCAGCGGCACATCCCACTGCCGCAGCAGCCCGGCGGCCTCACGCCACAGATGCAGGGCGGGGACGAGGCTGCCGTGCTGCACCCGCATGGCGCGCTGCGCCGCCTCGATGGCGGGGATGTTGCCGCCATGGCCGTTCAGCACCAGCAGGCGGGTGGCGCCGCCGCGCCGCAGCGCGACCAGGCATTCCAGCGTGACGGTGGCCAGTGTGGCCGGCGACAGGGCGATGCCGCCCGGGATTCCGGCAAAGAAATCCTCGCCGCCGAAGGGCAGCGGGGGTGCCACCAGCGCGTCATCGCCGGCAGCGGCGGCGGCGCGGGCGGCCTGCATGGCCAGCGCCTCCGCCAGCAGCCAGTCGCCCATGGGTGCCGCGGGGCCGTGGGTTTCGGTGCTGCCCATCGGCAGGATGATGGCGGCGCCGGCGGCGATGCGCGCGGCGACCTCGGGCGCGCGCAGGCGGGCTATGGCGTGCGGCATGGCGTCAGGCCCGGTCGCTCATGGCGTCGGACGGCTCAGCGCGCCTCAACGCAGCAGGGCCACCGCGATTCGGCTCGGCACACCTTACCGCAGCAGGTCCAACGCGATCCGGCCCAGCGCACGTCACCGCAGCAGGTCCACCGCGATCCGGCTCAGCGCCTGCACGCCCAGGCCGATGCACGCCTCGTCCGGTTGGTAGAAGGCGTTGTGCAGCCGGTCGTCCCGCCCCGCGGCACCGGCGCCGACCAGCAGGTGGAAGCTGGGCACCCGGTCGGCGAAGGCGGAGAAATCCTCGGCGCCCATCGAGGGCTCCTTCTCCAGCGCCGGGCGGCCGAAATTCTGCCCGACCGAGGCGATGGCCGGCTCCAGCACCGCATCGTCGTTGCGCAGGCTGGGCACCATGCGGCGATAGGTCACGTCCACCTGGCAGCGCATCGCGGCGCCGAGCCCCTCGCACAGCCGGCGGATCGCGGCCTCGGCGATGTCGCGCGCCTCGGGATGCAGCGTCCGCACCGTGCCTTTCAGCGTCACCCGCTCGGGGATGATGTTGTAGGTGGTGCCGCCGCTCACCATCCCCACCGTGACCACGCAGGGATGCAGCGGTTTCTGCTCACGCGACACCACCGTCTGCATCTGCGTGACGAGGTGCGCCGCCGCCACGATCGGGTCGACCGCGTCATACGGATGCGCTGCATGGCCCGACTTGCCCTGCACCACGATGTCGAAGCGGTCGGACGCCGCCAGCGCATGGCCGCGCACGAAGCCGAATTCGCCGACCGCCATGTCGGGCATGTTGTGGAAGCCCAGCGCCATGTCGAGCCCGTCCGCCGCGCCGTCCGCGATCATCGCGGGCGCACCTTCCAGGACCTCCTCGGCCGGCTGGAAGATGAGCTGGATGCGGCCAGCCAGGCTGGGCGCCAGGTCGCGAAGTACCTCGGCCACGCCGATCAGCGTCGCGGTGTGGATGTCGTGGCCGCAGGCGTGCATCTGCCCGGCTATGGTGCTGGCGAATGCCTGCCCGGTCTCCTCATGGATCGGCAGCGCGTCCATGTCGGCGCGGATCGCCAGCGTGGGGCCGGTGCGGCCGCCCTCGATGGTGCCGATGACGCCCGTGCGCCCCACGCCGGTGCGATGCCCGATGCCCAGCCGGGTCAGTTCGGCCGCGACGATGCCGGCGGTGCGGACTTCCTGAAAGGCCAGTTCCGGCACCGTGTGGATGTCGCGGCGGATCTCGATCAGCCGGGGCTCGATGGCGGTGGTGGCGGCCTTCAGGTGGCCGGCGATGTCGTTGGGAAGTGGCATGGGAGATCCCTGGAAATGCTGTGCCGCAGCATCCGCCGCGCCTTGGGGCCTGTCCAGTCAGGCTGCCAGGGTGGAGCCGCGCTTGGTGCTTGCGGCGGGGCAGGGCCGCTGCCACGGTAGGAAAAATTCCGAGGAAATCCCTAGCTTGTCCCAGGAAGCAGGCCGGCGCGGTGTACTGGCGACGTCGCTGTTCGCGCCGCGTGTGCTGCGCGCGCAAGGTTGGCCGTCGCAGCCGATACGCGTGGTGGTGCCGTTCGCGCCCGGCGGCACGACCGACCTGATGGCGCGGCTGGTGGCGACGCCGCTGTCTGGGCGGCTGGGCGTGCCCGTCATTCTGGAGAACCGGCCTGGCGCGGGGGCCACGGTCGGCAGCCTGATGGTCGCGCAGTCGCCGCCCGACGGCACCGTTCTGGTGATGAGCAACATCGCGAGCCACGGCATCGGCCCGACGCTCTACCCCAACATCCGCTACGACGCGGTGCGCGACTTCAGCCATGTCGCCATGGTCACCAGCAATCCCTCGGTCTTCGTGGCCAACCCGCGCGCGGGGATCGCCAGCCTGGCGGACCTGGCGGCGCGGCACGCGCAAGGCACCGGCATTGACATGGCAAGCTCGGGCGCCGGCTCCTCGAATCACCTGCTGATCGTGCTGATGGGCCGGGCGCTGGGGCGCGAGATCAACCACATTCCGTTCCGCGGCGCTGGGCCTGCGATGACGGCGGTGGTGGGCGGCCAGGTGCCGTTGATGAGCGACAGCCTGCCTTCGGCGGCATCGCATCTGCGCGCCGGCACCGTGCGCGGCATCGCGCTGTCGGATGTGGCGCGCCACCCGGCCTTCCCCGATGTGCCGACCTTTCGCGAACAGGGCTATGACCTGGTGGGCACCAGCTGGTTTGGGCTGTCCGGCCCGGCCGGCATGCCCGGGCATGTGGTGCAGCGCCTCAACAGCGAGATCCGCGCCGTGCTGGCGACGCCCGAGCTTCGCGCGCGGTTCGCCGAACTGGGCGGCACGCCCGGTACCATGAGCGCAGCGGAGTACACCGAGCATGTGCGGCGTGAAGTGGAATTCTGGGCGCCGATCGTGCGGGATTCCGGGGCTCAGCCGGATTGAGACAGATTGCTTCGTCAAGACTGACGTAAACGTAAGGTCGTTTCGCTCTGGGCTGGACGGCCGCCTTGCGCTAGTCATGATGGCAGGAATGTGATGCAAGCGTACGAGTGCAGTTCGTGACGAGCGTCTGGGAAAGGCCTGGGAATGAAAATCAACGAAAAAGACCTGATGTCGGGTCTGTTTCTGATGCTGATCGCTGCGGTGGGTCTGTATCTGAATATGGACCACACGATGGGCTCGGCACGTCGCATGGGCCCCGGCTACATGCCCTGGATGGTGTTCTGGCTGCAGATCGGGCTGGGCGCCGGTGCGGTGCTGGTCGGCCTGTTCGGCAATAGTGAGAAGCTGGCCCGCTGGACGGGCCAGGAAAGCCTGTCCTTCATCCTCGGCATCGCGGCGGGCGTGGGCACGTGGTATGCGTTGCGCTACACGCCGGGCTTCTTCGGCCAGACTTACAACGCGGTAGGCACAGGCTTGCTGGTGGGCTTTCTGGTGCTGAGCTGGGCGCCTGGCTGGCGCTTCGTGGGCCTGATTAACGCGTCTTTGTGCCTGTTCGGGCTGCTGTTGGAACAAATGGGTTTCTTCGCAGCACTCATCGGCATCATTGTCCTGTCCTGCCTGGCGGAGGAGCAGCATCTGAAGAAGCCGCTCGGCATCCTGGGAACGACGGTCTTCCTGCTGATCATGTGCTGGGTCGTGTTCATTAATCGACTCGATATCCGCGTGAACCTCTGGCCGCAGCTGTAAGGAGCCGGACATGGAACTTCTTCTCACCAACCTCGCGCATGGGTTCGGCGTAGCACTCTCGCTGCAAAACCTGAGTTTCGCACTGCTGGGTGCGCTGATCGGCACCGCCATTGGCGTGCTGCCCGGGATCGGGCCGGTGGCGACGATATCGCTGCTGCTGCCCATCACCTTCGGCCTGCCGGCGACCACTGCCATCATTATGCTGGCCGGCATATTCTACGGCGCGCAATACGGTGGTTCTACCACCGCCATCCTGCTGAACCTGCCCGGTGAGGTATCGAGCGTGGTCACGACGCTCGAAGGCTACAAGATGGCGCGCAACGGCCGCGCCGGCGCGGCCCTGGCGACCGCGGCCATCGGGAGTTTCTTCGCCGGCACGGTAGGCACCGTCCTGGTCGCGGCATCGGGGCCGCTGCTGACCCAGGTGGCGCTGAGCTTCGGCCCGGCCGACTACTTCTCGCTGATGCTGCTGGGCCTGATTATCGCCTCGGTGCTTGCCCAGGGCTCGGTCATCAAGGCCATCGGCATGGTGGTATTCGGCGTGGCGCTGGGCCTGGTCGGCACCGATGTGCAGACGGGGCAGCAGCGCTTCACCTTCGGCATCCCGGAACTGTCGGACGGCATCGGCTTCGTGCCGGTGGCGATGGGCATGTTCGGCATTGCCGAGATCGTGCTCAACCTCGAACGTCCTGAATCGCGATCGGTGCTGACCGCCAAGGTCGGCAGCCTGTGGTTGACGCGTGAGGAGTTCTCCCGCGCCACCCCGGCGGTGCTGCGCGGCACCATCGTGGGATCGTTCCTGGGCATCCTTCCCGGCGGTGGCGCCGCGCTGGCGGCCTTCGGCAGCTACATGATGGAACGCAAGATGAGCCGCGGCCGGCACCAGTTCGGCTCCGGCGCCATCGAGGGCGTGGCCGGCCCGGAGGCCGCGAACAACGCCGCCGCCCAGACCAGCTTCATCCCGCTGCTGACCTTGGGCATCCCCTCCAACGCCGTGATGGCGCTGATGGTCGGCGCGCTGATCATCCAGGGCATCCAGCCCGGCCCGCGCATGGTGGAGGCCCAGCCGGACCTTTTCTGGGGCCTGATCGCTTCGATGTGGATCGGCAACCTGATGCTGCTGGTCATCAACCTGCCGCTGATCGGCATGTGGGTGAAGCTGCTTCAGGTGCCATACAAGTATCTGTACCCGGCGATCTTGGTGTTCTGCTCGATCGGCGTCTACTCGCTGAACAACAACGTCTTCGACGTATACATGACGGTGCTGTTCTCGGTGTTCGGCTACATGTGCAACAAGCTGAAGCTGGAGGCGGCGCCGCTGCTGATCGGCTTCGTGCTGGGGCCGATGATGGAGGAACATTTGCGCCGCGCCATGTTGCTCTCACGCGGCGACCCAATGGTGTTCCTCGAACGCCCGATCAGCGCCACCATGCTGGGTATCGGCACGGCCGCGCTGCTTGCGATGGCGCTGCCCGCGTTGCGCAAGGGCAAGGACAAGGCGATGGCCGAGTAGGCGTTGGGCGCTGCATGAAACGCGCCGCGGGGGGCAGCCTCCGCGGCGTTTTCTTTTGGGGGAGTGGCCATGGATCTTCGATTGACGGGACGCGTGGCACTGGTGACCGGCGCGTCGGCCGGGCTGGGCCGCACCATCGCGCGCTTGCTGGCCGCAGAGGGCTGCCGGCTGGCGTTGCTGGCCCGCCGCCGGCCGCTGCTGGAATCACTGGCGGCGGAACTGCCGGCCAGCGCCGAACCGCTGATCCTGGAGCAGGACTTCACCGCCGCCGATGCAGGCGAACGCGCGCGGGACGCCGTCCTGGCCCGCTTCGGTGCCTGCGACATCCTCGTCAACAACGCCGGGTCCTCGCGGCCGCAGACCGACCTGGGAAGCGACGCCGTCTGGATTGAGGCAATGGAGATCAACTTCCACGCCGGCCGGCGCATGGCGCATGCGCTGATCCCCGCCATGCAGGCCCAGCGCTTCGGCCGCATCATCAACATCACGGGGCAGGATGAACCGCACAACATCAACGCGGCCAATGCGCCCAACGGCGCCGTGCACATCTGGGCCAAGGCGCTGTCCCGCTCCCTGGCGCGCGACGGCATCACGGTGAATTCCATTCCGCCCGGTCGGCTGCATTCCGAGCAGATCGACACCCGCATCCTGCCCACCGAGGAAGCAAGGCGGCACTGGGCCGAGACGCAGGTGCCGGCCGGCTACATCGGCGAGCCAGAGGATCTGGCGGTGTTGGTGGCCTTCCTGGCGTCACCCCGGGCGCGCTACATCACCGGCCAGGTGGTGCATGTGGATGGCGGGACGCGGCGCTCCCCGCATTGATCTACCGCGCCAGCGAGCGCGCGGCCGCATCTGCCCGCCGCGCCAGGGCCTCGCCCTCGGCGCCGGCCAGGAACGTGTCGGCCCGCTCGATGTCCACCCGCTTACCGCCGCAATAGCCGGAACGGTCGCGCGGCCCCAGATTGGGCGGCTGCACGCTGGCCAGGTACTGGTTGCGCATGGCCTCTCCGCCCTGGCGCTGAAAGCCCAGAAGCGCCGCGCCCTCGATCCGGGCGCCACGATCCTGCGCGGTCAGCGACATCGGCACGCCGCACGCCGCGGCGGCGCGGATGATCTCGCCGAAGACCGGCGCACTGACCCCCAGTTCCTGCATGTCGAAACCCGACCCGCTGGACCTACCTGGCAGGATGCTGCCGATGCGGGCACAGCCGCCCAGGGCGGGTAGCAGGAGGAGCAGGGGGAGAAGCTTGCGCATAGCCAAGCTTTAGCTGTGCCGAGCCGTTGTAACCAGGGGGCCACCAGGGGCACGTCCGGTGCGGTTACTGCACCATCGTCTCCGCCCGGTACATGGTTTCCGCACAGATGTGACGCGCCTCCGCCACGTCGAGCGCCACCGCCTCCAGGGTACCCCGGTAGCCTTCCAGGCTGCGCTCGAGCCCGCCCACGGTCGTGCCGAGCACCGCCATGTTCAGCCGGAATTCCTGCACGGCCAGGGCTTGGTCGCTCAAAGCCTGTTCAAGCTCGCGCAGCGCGACGCGCAGGCGGTCTTCGGGCTTGTTCGGGAAGGTGATGACTTCGTTGGGCTTCATTGAGCGGATCTTCGAAATAGGGGAACGCCCATCGTTCTGCTGGGCACCATTCATCAAATGTTAAGCCGTCTCAAAACTAGAGACAAGCGCTATTTAACGAACGGTAAACGATGCGGCCAGAAGCGCGGTTGCAGCACCCGCGGTCAACACCCAGCGCAACCGAAGATAGGCCATCGGCAATAAGCCGCGCCGGGTGGCCACGGTCTCCACCATTACCAGCGCGATCATCCCCAACCCCAGCAGGCCCAGACCAAGGCGGACCGGCGCCAGCAGCGCCACCCACGCCAGCAGCGAAGGCAGCACGCCACCCACCAGCCGCGTGCGCGCGGCCTGCCAGGGCGCGGCGAGCATCAGCCCCCAATGCACCGCACCCAGGAAGGAGAGGATGGTGGCGCCATATGCCGCCAGGGCGCCAGCGGCCCAGACCTGGCCGAGCAGGACCGCCACCAGCAAGCCGAGAAAGGGCAGCAATCCAGCCAGGCCCAGCGGCCAGGCGAGTGGGGGAAGGGCGATCTGCATCCGCCACCCCATGCCATGCCGGGCGTGGCCGAAAAAGGGGGGTGCCGTGGCGCCCACCAGGCCTTACAACGCCGCCATGAATATCGGCTTTCAGATCATCACCGTTCTGCTCCTGGTCGCACTGAACGGGGTGTTCGCGATGAGTGAGCTGGCCATCGTCTCGTCACGCCGCGTGCGGTTGCAGGCCATGCAGCGGCGCGGCAGCCCCGGCGCGGCCGCCGCCCTGGCGCTGCAGGACGACCCGCAGCGCTTCCTGCCCACCGTGCAGATCGGCATCACCATGGTGGGCATCGTCGCCGGCGTGTTCGGCGGCAGCGCCATCGCGGGGCCGGTGGGGGTGGCGCTGGAACCGCTGGTCGGCCGCTTCGCGCAGGAGATCGCCTTCACCCTCGTCGTCATGCTGATCACCGCGCTGAACCTGGTGCTGGGCGAGCTGGTGCCAAAGCAGATCGCGCTGCGCGACCCGGAGACGATCGCCGTGATGGTGGCGCGGCCCATCGCCTGGCTGGCGCGCGCCACCGCGCCCATTGTCTGGGTGCTGTCCTCGCTCACCTCCATCATCCTGCTATCGCTGCGGCTGACCAAGCCCGTCGACCAAGGCGTCACCGAGGAGGAGGTCAAGGCCGTCGTCGCCGAAAGCGTCGAGACCGGCGCGCTCGAAAGCGAGGAGCGACACATGATCGAGCGGGTACTGCGCCTGGCCGACAAGCCGGTGCGCGCTTTGATGACGCCCAGGACGGAGGTCGCCTGGATCGACCGCAACGCCGAGCCAAAGGACATCGTGGCCGCGCTGCGTGCGCGTGAGGTGACGCGCTTCATCGTCGCCGACGGGAACATCGACACGGTGGCGGGTGTGGTGATGGCCAAGGACCTGCTGGACCAGGTGCTGGAAGGCGCGGCCCTGCACCTCGCGCCCCTGCTGCGCCAGCCCATGGTGCTGCCCGACAGCCTGACCGCGCTGGACGCGCTGGAACGCCTGCGCACCGACCGCATCGGCCTGGCCCTGGTGCTGGACGAGTATGGCAGCTTCGAGGGCGTGGTGACTGCGTCTGACCTGCTGGAGGCGATCGTGGGCGAGCTGGGCCCGGCACCGGAATCGCCCAAGCCCGGCACCACCACCCGCCACGATGGCAGCCTGCTGCTGGACGGCATGCTGGCGAGCGACGAGCTGCGGGCGCGCCTCCAGCTGCCCGAACTGCCGCATGCCGGCACCTACCACACGGTGGGCGGGCTGATGTTCGCGCTGCTTGGGCGGCTGCCCAAGGAGGGCGACCGGATCGTCTGGTCCGGCTGGCGGTTCGAGGTGCTGGACATGGATGGGCGGCGTGTCGACAAGGTGCTGGCGCTGCGCGACGAGGAGGTGGCGTAACCGGCCTCGCCAGCCCCTGCGGCCCCTGCATCCGGCCCGTTGCGCTGCGGTGAATGGCCGTGCCAGCCTGCCGTCTTCATTCGGGAGGACAGAGCGCATGAAGCGCCGCACGCTGCTCAGCGCCGCCGTCGCCACGCCCGCCTTGGCGCAGGGCTGGCCGGACCGGCCGATCCGCCTTGTCGTGCCCTTTGCGGGCGGCACCAGCACCGACATCATCGGCCGGCTGATTGCGGGCCAGCTGGCCGCGGGCCTGCCCGGTGCCACTGTAGTGGTGGATAACCGGGCCGGCGCCGGCGGCACGATCGGCAGCCTCAACGTCGCGCAATCGCCGGCGGACGGGCACTCGCTGCTGCTGGGCACCATCGGCACCCATGCGGTGAACCCGCATCTGATGCCCGGCCTGGGTTATGATCCGACGCGCGACTTCACCCCCATCATCGCGCACAGCAAGACCAAGATCTTGCTGGTGGTGCGGCGCGGGCTGGGGCCGCGCGACATGGCCGGCTTCATCGAGATGGCGCGGACACGCACGTTATCGATCGGCTCGCCAGGGGTCGGCACTTCCGGTCACCTGGCACATGCGCTGCTGGGGCAGGCCACCGGGCTGGTCACCACCCACGTGCCCTACCGCGACGGCGGCCGCGCACTGACCGACCTGCTGGGCGGCACGCTGGACGCGATGTTCTACCATACGCAATTCGTCCGGCCGCATATCGAGGCCGGCACCATCCTGGGATTGGGCATCACCGGGGCGGGGCGCAGCGCCCTGCTGCCCGCGGTGCCCAGCTTTGTCGAGGCCGGGCTGCCGCAGCTGACGGTCGAGGCTTGGTGGGCGATCTACGGCCCGGCGCGGCTGCCGCCGGTGATCACCGAACGGGTCAACGGGGTGCTGAACGCGGCCCTCGCGCGCCCCGACACGCTGGCGACGCTGGACCGTAACGGCATCGAGCCGATGGGCGGCACCGGTGCTGCGCTGGCGGCGTTCCAGCAGGCCGAGCTGGCGCTGTGGCGCGACGTGGTGCAGCGGGCCGGGATCACGGCGGAGGGGTGATCACTCCGCCAGCACCACGCCCTCGCGCCGCGGATCGGCGCCGCCGCCGAGCACCGGCAAAACCCGGATCAGGTTCAGCCCGGAGGGCATCGACTGCACCCGCACGGGCAGGCCGCGCTCCTGCAGCACCGGCGCCAGCCGCGCCGCGGCGGTGCTTTCCTCCAGCTCCACCAGTTCATTGAACGGGCCGATATGGGGCAGGGCGGCGGCGGCGGCGGCGTCCATGTTCCAGTCCAGCATCGCCACCAGGGCCTGCGCCACATAGCCGATGATGCGGCTGCCGCCGGGGGATCCCGCGACCGCGACCAGGCGCCCCTGTTCGTCGAACACCAGCGTGGGCGACATGCTCGACCGTGGGCGCTTGCCGCCGGCCACGCGGTTGGCCACCGGAAGCCCGTCGATTTCAGGGCGAAAGCTGAAATCCGTCAGCTGGCTGTTGAGCACGAAGCCGCCGACGCCGATGTGGGCGCCGAAATTGCCCTCGATGGTCGTGGTCATCGCCACCGCATTGCCGGCGGCGTCGAGCACCGAGAGATGCGCCGTGCCTTCCTCGGCCTGCGCCGGCTGGGCGGCGCGCGGGGGTGCCATCAGCGGGTTGCCGTGCCGCGGGTGTGCGATGGCACGGGCGGGATGCAGCGCCTGCGCCCGCAGCAGCAGGTAGGTCGGCGCCAGCAGCCCGGCCAGCGGCACCGGCAGGTCGGATGGGTCGGCCAGGAAGCGGTTTCGGTCGGCGAAGGCCAGGCGCCCGGCATCGCCCAACAGCATGGCGGCCTCGGCGCTGCCCGGCGGCGCCTGGCCGATAGGCGTGTATTCCAACAGCCCCAGCATGCCCAGCACTGCCGCCCCGCCCGACGGCAGCGGTGGCACGCAGACCCGGTGCGCGTGGTAGGCGCGGCACAGCGGCGGCGTGCGAATGGGCGCGTAGCCGGCCAGGTCGTCGGCGGTCATCAGCCCAGCATTGGGGTGGCCGCGCACGGCGCGGGCGATCTGGGCGGCGATCGGGCCGCGGTGCAGCGCATCGGCGCCTTGTTCGGCGACCGCGCGCAAGGTCGCCGCCAGGGCCGGGTTGCGCAGGGTGGCGCCGGTGGTCAGCGCCGCGCCGCCCGGCAGGTAGATCGCGGCCAGCCCCGCATCGGCGCGCAGATTCGTGCCCGCCTCAATGATCGCCTGGTGCAGCCGGGCAGAGACCGGAAAGCCCTGTTCGGCAAGGCTGATGGCGGGCTGGAACAGTTGCGCCCAGGGCAGCCGGCCATGTTGCCGGTGAGCCGCCTCCAGCATGCGCAGCACGCCGGGCACGCCCACGCTGCGGCCACCCACGACGGCCACCATGAAGGCCATCGGCTGCCCATTGGCCATGAGCATGTCGCCGCGCGCCGCGGCCGGTGCCGTCTCGCGGCCGTTCCAGGCGACGGTGACGCCGCGCGGGCCGTCGTGATGCAGCAGGAAGGCGCCGCCACCGATGCCCGAGGCCTGTGGTTCGACCAGGGTGAGCACCGCCTGGATGGCGATGGCGGCGTCCAGCGCCACGCCGCCGGCCCGCAGCATGGCCATCCCTGCTTCGGCCGCGAGCGGATGCGATGCCACCACCATCTGGCGCGGCTGCGCCGTGGCGGGGGTGCAAGCCGTCGCGAGCAGGATCCCCAGGACGATGCAGCAGCGACGGATCATGCGGGGCCTTGCCAGGAATGTCCGGGCATTAAGCCCAAACGTTCAGGGCCGGCAACAAAGCGGCCTTGAGCGCCGGCCCATCAACCCACGCGGCACCGGGCGGTGCGGGATGCAGCACCGCGGCCGCGGTGCGGCTGGGCCTCAGTTCGTCGCGGGCGCTGGTGCCAGTGGGACAGTGGGCGCGGCGGGCGCTGGCATGTCGAGGATCGACCGCCGCTGCACCGCGCCGCGGTCCAGCAGGGCCATCATCAGCGACAGCACGAAGAAAGCGGCCGCCAGGACCGCCGTCGCCCGGGTCAGCAGGTTCGCCGTGCCGCGGCCGCCCATGAAGCTGCCCATGCCCTGGCTGGAGCCAATGCCCAGCCCGCCGCCCTCGCTGCGCTGGATCAGCACCAGGCCGATGAGCGTAAGCGTCACGAAGATATGCAGGACGAGCAGGACGGTGGACATAGCTGCGGCTTAGCCGGCCTCCATCGCCCGGGCAATGGCGAGAAAGTCCTCCGCGACCAGCGAGGCGCCGCCGAGCAGCGCGCCATCCACCTCTGGCAGCGCCAGGATCGCCTCGGCATTGGATGGCTTGACCGAGCCGCCATACAGCAGCCGTGTGGTGCGTGCCGTGGGGCCAAACGCCATTACCAACGCCTGGCGCATGGCGTGGTGCATGGCGGCGATGTCCTCCTCGGTTGGCGTCCTTCCTGTGCCGATGG
This sequence comes from Rubritepida sp., assembly GCA_014376425.1. Lineage (GTDB taxonomy): Bacteria > Pseudomonadota > Alphaproteobacteria > Acetobacterales > Acetobacteraceae > Rhodovarius. The sequence continues at coordinate 4,913 of JACMRO010000510.1, read as the reverse complement.
CCCAGACCGGCTCATAGGCGACGATCCCGCCCGAGGTGACGAAGCCCAGCGGCAGGCTGCCGTCCAGCTGCGCCTCAACCACCGCAGTCGCACGGCCGGCCTCGCGCTCGGCCAGCGTCTCGCCAACGCAGATCAGGGGAATGAGCCCTGCGGCCAGCGCCGCCTCGCATTTCCGCGCGACCAGTTCGTTGCTCTCACCATGGTCCGCCCGGCGTTCGGAATGGCCCAGTATGACATGGGTTGCGCCGGCATCGCGCAGCATGACCGCGCCGATGTCGCCGGTATGCGCGCCGTGCGGCTTGTGGTGGCAGTCCTGCCCGCCCACCGCGACCCGGCTGCCCAGCAAGGTCGCCGCCACGGGCTGTATGTGCAGAAAGGGCGGGCAGACCAGCAGGTCGCAAGGCAGGCCGGGCGCCGCGTCCCGCACCGCATCCGCCAGCCGGCGGGAGCCGCGCCAGCTGCCGTTCATCTTCCAGTTGCCGGCGATCAGCGGGCGAATTCCAGGGGTCATGAGCTTTTCCTCTGCGGGCAGCATGCCCTGGCCTGCCCGGGGCCGTTTGGCAAGCGGGCGCCGCTCGGCTATCCCGCCTGCCATGCTCATCTCCCTTCGCGCCTTGGCTAACACCTGGTTCGCCAAAGTGCTGTTCCTCCTGCTGATCGTCTCCTTCGCCGCCTGGGGGATCGAGGACATGCTGCGTAATTTCGGCCGCGAGACGGCGGTTGCCCGCGTCGACGGCCAGCCGATCGAGCAGGAGGAGGCGGCCGAGGCACTCAGGCGCGAATTGCAGCGCATCAACCGCGCCACCGAAGGCCGCCTCCAGCCCGATGCGCGCATCCGCATGGCGCTGGCGCAGCAGGCGGTGGAGGCGCTGGTGACCGACCGCGTTCTGGCCCGCGAGATCGGCCGCATGGGCGTCGTCGTGCCTGACAATGCGGCGCGCGACTACATCTTCGGCGTCCCCGGCTTCCAGGGCAGCGACGGCCGCTTCTCGCGCCTCGTCTTCGACAATTTTCTGCGCGGCAACGACCTGACCGAGGGGCGCTTCCTCAACCTGTTGCGCACCGACCTGGCGCGGCAGCAGATCAGCAACGCGGTGCGCGCGGGGGCCACGGTGCCGGCCGTGCTGACCGAGCGGCTGCTGGCCTGGCAGACCGAGCGCCGCGAGGTGGGCCTGGTCGAGTTCCGTATCGCCGATGCGCCCGACCCGGGCGCGCCCACCGACGCGCAGCTCAGCCGCTTCCACGAGAACAACGCCGACCGTTTTTCCTCGCCCGAATACCGCGAGGCAGGCGTCGCCGTGCTGAACGCCGCCATCCTGATCCCGGCGATGGAGGTCAGCGATCGGGAGATCGAGGACAGCTATGCCAGCCACCGCAGCCGTTATGAGGTGGCCGAGCAACGGCACCTCGAACAGGTCGTCCTGCCTGACCAGGCGGCGGCGGCGGCGGCGGCGGCGGCCTGGGCCGGTGGCGCCGATATGACCGCGCAGGAAGGCTTCTCCGACCTCGGCACCGTCGACCGTGCCGCCGTCCCCGTGCCGGTGCTGGCCGAGGCCGGCTTCGCCCTGGCCGAGGGCGCGGTCTCCGCCCCCGTCCAGTCGCCCTTCGGCTGGCACGTACTGCGCGCCGTCAGCATCGCCCCCGGCCAGACCCGGCCGCTGGAGGAGGTGCGTGACGAGCTGCGACTGGAAATCGCCACCGAGAAGGCGGCCGACGCCGCCTTCACCCGCAGCAGCGCCATCGAGGATGCGCTGGCCGGCGGCGCCACCCTGGCGGCGGCGGCCGGGGCGAACGGCATGCGGTTCGCCACCCTGCGCACCGACGCCCAGGGCCGCGACGCCGATGGCCGCCAGGTGCCCCTGCCGGTGCCGGCCGGCGCCCGGGCCGACCTGCTGCGCCAGGTGTTCGAGGCGCAGTCGGGCGCCGCGCCGCGTCTGGCCGAAGGCAGCTTCGGCTTTGCGGCGGTGGAGCTGGTTCGCGTGACGCCAGCGGCACTCAGGCCGCTCGATACCATTCGCGACCAGGTGATCGCCGGCTGGCAGGCCGATACCCGCCGCCGGCACCAGGAAGCGGCCGCCGCCGGCATCCTGGCCGCCACCCGCGCCGGCAAGCCGCTGGCGGATGCCGCGGCCGAGGCCGGCGCACGGCTCGAGGAACTTGGCCCCTTCGACCGCAACCCTGGCGGCGGCAACCCGGTCCCGCGTGAGCTGCTGGGCCCGATCTTCGAGCTGCGGGTGAATGAGGTGACCATGGTGCCCACGCCGCTCAGCTTCAGCGTGGTGCAGTTGACCGCGATCACCCGGCCTGAAGCGGAAGATCGCGCAGCCGCCCTGGCCACGCTGCGCGGCGAGACGGTGGCGGCGTTGGCCGATGACCTGGAAGCGCAGTTCAGCGCCGCCTTGCGGGCGCGTTCGGACGTGCGGATCAACCTGCGGCTGATGCAGGCCCTGGCGGCGGAATGAGCGCCCCGCATCTGCTGTGGCGCGAGCGTGTTTCCGACCTGGAGACACCCGTCGGCGCCTATCTGAAGCTGGCCGAGGGGCGACCCAACTCCTTCCTGCTGGAAAGCGTCGAGGGCGGTGCCGCGCGCGGCCGCTATTCAGCGATTGGCCTGGCACCCGACCTGGTGTGGCGGGCGCGCGACGGCGTGGCTGAGATCAACCGCCACGCGCTCAGCGCGCCGCATGCCTTCGAGCCGGACCCGCTGCCGGTAATGCAAAGCCTGGCGGCGCAGATCGACGCCGTGCGCATGCCGCTGCCGCCAGGGTTGCCGAGCATCGCGGCCGGGCTCTTCGGCTATCTCGGCTACGACATGGTCCGGCACATGGAGCGTCTGCCGCGCACCAAGCCCGATGTGCTGGGCATCCCCGAGGCGGTGATGCTGCGCCCGACCATCATGGTGGTGTTCGACCATGTGCGCGACGCGCTGCTGGTCGTGACGCCGGTGTGGGATGGTGATGACGCCGCCGGCCAGGCGCGGCTGGATGAGGCGGAGGCGGCGCTCGACCGTCCCGTCCCCCGGCCCGCGCCCGCGGCCAGCCTGGCCCCGCCGGGCGAGCCCAGCTCCAATTTCACGAAGGCAGGCTACATCGCCGCCGTCGAGCGGGCGAAGGAGTACATCCGCGCCGGCGACGTGTTCCAGGTGGTGCCGAGCCAGCGCTTCTCGGTGCCCTTCGCACTGCCGGCGTTCTCGCTCTACCGGGCGCTGCGGCGGATCAACCCCGCGCCCTACCTGTTCCATTTCGACTTCGGCGGCTTCGCGGCGGTCGGCGCCAGCCCCGAGATCCTGGTCCAGCTGAAGGAGGGGCGGGTGACCATCCGGCCGCTTGCCGGCACCCGGATGCGGGGCGCCACGCCCGAGGAGGACCGCCGCCTGGAGGCCGAACTCCTGGCCGACCCGAAGGAGCGCGCCGAGCACCTCATGCTGCTCGACCTGGGCCGCAACGATGCCGGCCGCGGCGCCGCCCCGCGCTGCGGCAAGGTGGCGCATTCATTCCGCGTCGAGCGCTACAGCCACGTCATGCACATCGCCTCCGAAGTGCAGGGCATGCTGCGGCAGGGGCTGAGCGCGCTGGATGCGCTGGCCGGGGGGTTTCCGGCTGGCACGCTGACGGGCGCACCGAAAGTCCGCGCCATGGAGATCATCGACGAGCTGGAGCCGTCCACCCGCGGCATCTACTCTGGCGGGTTCGGGTATTTCGGCGCCGATGGCGGCATGGACACCTGCATCGGGTTGCGCACCGCGCTGGTCAAGGACGGGGTGATGTACGCCCAGGCGGGCGCCGGCGTCGTTGCCGACAGCGATCCCGAGGCCGAATACGAGGAAACCCGCGCCAAGGCCCGCGCCCTGTTCCGCGCGGCCGAGGAAGCCGTGCGCTTCGCCGCGGTGCGGCGCTGATCGATAAGCGCCGATGGGGAAGCGCTGCCCGATGGGCGCGATCAGTATTCGTATTCGTAAGTAATGCCGAGCCGGTCGCCGGCCGCGCCGGTCTGGGTCTGGCCTTCCAGCCGCAGCCGGGGCGTCAGCTCCACCTGCACGCCCACGCCCGGCGCGCCGCCGCTGGTGCCCTGTCGCACGCCGACGAAGACGCCCGGCGCGACGTAGCGGCCTGCCTCGACCGCGGCACCACTACGGCCGTCGCCAGCCACACCCAGCCGGTCCAGCCCCGCCGCCGTGCGCAGCCGGTCCAGCACCCCTGAACCCGCCGGCAGCACGCCTGCCAGCTGCGCCACCGCCTGAGCGATGCCGGCCAGCTCGAAAGGCGACAGCCGCGTCGTCTCGCGGTCGAACAGCAGCCGGGCCAGGGCTTCGTCCTGCGGCAGTTCGGGTTCGGCCGTTACGGTCAGTTCGGGCCGCGCCGGGGTGCCCTTCACGTTCAGGTTGATGGTGTTGCTGCGGCTGCGCGCGGTGGCCAGGAAGTCCAGCGTCGGGTTGAAGCTGCCGCTTTCGAAACTGATCACGCCGCGGCTGAACTGTAGCTGCCTGCCCACCAGGTCGAAGCTGCCACGCCGCAGGCGGAAGGCGCCGGAGGGAATTGGCGCGGCGGCGGTACCGCGTATCGTGATCTCGCCGCCCAGCTCCGCCTCCAGCCCGCGGCCGCGCAGGAAGACGGCGCGCGGCGCGGCCAGCACCAGGTCGAGCGCCATCGGCAGGGTGGTGGTGGTGGTGGGCGCGGCGCGGCGCGGCGCGGCCGGCGGCCGGCGCCCGGGCGGCAGCGGCCCGACCTCGCGCACCTGTCCCAGCGTGGGGATGCTGGCGCCGAGCGTCTCGGGGATGCGCAGCTCGGCCCGGCTGATGGTGACGCGGCCGGCCAGGCTCCCGCCATTGGTCAGCGGCCCGCGCAGCGCCAGGTCGGCATCCAGCGTCGCCTCGCCGAACTCGCCGTTGACGGGGCGGGCTTTGCGGGCAGTGA
>JACMRO010000509.1 GCA_014376425.1 Rubritepida sp. | reverse complement strand
CTCCCCGCGCGGACCCGCGCGCCCGCGGGCAGCCGCCATTGCGCCAGCGCCACCCGCTCCAGCGTGGCCGAGGCCGACGCGCCGCCAGGTTGGCGATTGCCCATTCGATGCTGCCCCAGTTGCTGGTGACCAGCAGCGTCGGCCTCAGCCGCCGCAGCAGCCCGTAGATACCGGCCAGCCGCGCCGCCCCCCCGGCACCCGGGGGGAAGGGCGGGGGAAGGAGCTCGAACGGCACACCCGGGGCCAGGCGGCTGCCCGCCTCCGTCTCACCGTTCAGCGACACCAGGGCATGCCGCCAGCGCGGCCCGAAGCGATTGGCCAGAGCGATGAACCGGACCTGGGCGCCCCCCACCGCGAAGCTGGGGAAGACGTGTAGCAGCAGGGGGGGAGTGTTCACGCCGGGCGCCGGAGCGGCGGCGCTGCCGCAGGGCGTGCCCGCGCCTCGCCGGCGAAGCCGATGACGCGCGCCGCGTGATCGTCCCAGGTCAGTCCACGGCGAGTGATGTCGGCACGGGCCTCGGCGCCCAGCGACCGGCGCAGCGCAGGCTCGCGCGCCAGGCGCAGCACCGCCTGCCACATCGCATCGGGGTCGGCCGGGTCGAACAGAAGCGCGCTGCGGCCATCCTCCAGCAACTCGCGCAGGTTGGGCTGGTCGGGCGCTACGATGGCGCGGCCGGCGGCCATGTATTCCAGCACCTTCAGCGGGCAGGCATAGGGCACGGCGGCGGGCTGCATGGCGATGTCGAAGCGGCCGATCAGCGCCGGCACCGCGTCGCGCGCCGCAAGGCCAGTGAATTCGAGCTGGCCGGCGACGCCCAGCTCGGCCGCCAGCGCCTCCAGCCCTGGCCGGGCCGGGCCGTCGCCCACGATGGTCAGCGCCAGCGGTGGTTCGCCATCCCAGGCGGCGACGGCGCGCAGCACGCGGTCCATGCCATGCCAGTCGCGCACGAAGCCGATGAAGCCCAGCCGGATGTCGGCGCCGGGGGAACGCGGCGGCGGGGGCGGGTATTCGTCCAGGTCGATGCCGTTGGGCACCACGGTAATGCGCCCGGCAGGCACGCCGGCGGCGGCGACATGGCCGGCCAGCACCGCGGTCACCGGCAACACGCGGTCGGCCCGGCGCCACACCCAGTGCTCCAGCCCCGCCGCCAGCCAACGCCGGGAAAGCCCGCTGAATTTTGCCCGTTCCTCGGCCAGCGGCGCGTTGACCTCCAGCAGCAGCGGAAGGCCGCGCCGGCGAGCCACCAGGCTGCCGGCCAGGTGGAACAGGTTGGCGCGCTCATAGATGAAGTCGGGTTGGAAGGCGGCCGCGGCGCGGTCCAGCGCCCAGGCGGCGGGCAGGGCGTAGGCCAGCTCGGCCAGCTCGCCCACCCAGCCGGGCAGGCGGGTGCGCACCCAGTCCACCAGGCCGCTGCCGCCGCCCAGCCCGTCGGCCGCGAAGCCGGCCGGGCCCTGCACCAGAACGTCGTGCCCGGCGCGGCGCCAGGCGGCGACCATCGCTTCCAGATGCACCGACTGGCCATCGCGCGAGCGGATGCGGTGGCTGTAGAGGACCCTCATGCCACCGCGCCCCGGCCCACGCCCCGCCACCAGGCGCGACCGCGCGAAGCGGCCTGGCGCGCCAGTTCCAGCAGCCCTGCGGGGTGCCAGGGGTCAGTCAGAACCAGGCCGATGCGCTGCGCGCGCTGCGCGACCCAGAGCTGCTTGTAGTCATCGTCGCCGCGGCCGAAATCCAGGCCGCGCACCCCGTCCACCTCGATCAGATGCCGGATCATCAGCGCGGTCAGCGCCGTGCCGGGCGAAGCCGCGCGGGCAGCCTCGTCATGCGCGAGCTTCACCAGCGTGGCCAGGCTGCCCGAGACGATCCAGTACTGCGCGGCCATCGGCTCTCCTTGCGGGTCGCGCAGGACGCCCAGCCGCAGAAGGCCAGCGGCGGCAGTGGCCTGCATAAGCGCGGCATCGAAATGCGGGAAGGGCTCGAAAGGTTTCCAGCTGCGGGAACGCACCGCCTCATAGGCGACGACGCCTTGCGCCAGGGCTGGGCCCGGGCTGTCGATCAGCTCGAACCGGGCGCTGCGCGCCGCACGCGCCAGCTTGCGCTGGATGGTGCTGCGCAGCGCGGGGGGGCGCCTGGCCAGATAGGCATCCCAGCCCGCGCCGGGCGGCACCGCCTCGTGCCAGTTGCCGAAATGCTGGAATTGGCTGACCCGCAGGCCCCGCTCCGCCAGCCCTGCAAGCAGCACGGACAGGCCCGGCGCCGTGTCATCCAGCGTATCGAGCCGCGTGGGCGGGCGGTGGCGCAGCAGCGTGCCAAGCGCGACACCGGCGCGGCGCAGCACGGCCGGGCTTGCACCGGGCGCGGGCAGCGGCCGCCACGCCAGGCTGTACGGCCCGGCCAGGCTCGACAGCCGGCGGCGCCCGCGCAGCAGCGGCAGCAGCCAGGCATCGCCGCATACCGCCAGCACCGGTTGGGCGGCCACCGGACAGGCATGCGCCAGCAGCGTGTCGTACCACAGCCGGCTGGCGAAGAAGTCGCCGTCATTCGCCGGCGCCAGGAAGGGATCGCACCAATCCGGCAGCGATGTGCCGGCTACCGGCTCCAGCCGGGCCAGGGGGAGGGCCGGAGCTTGGGCCGAGGGGAGGGCCGGAGGTGGGACGGGGGCGTTGGCCAGGGGAAGGGCCGGGTGGGGGCCGGGGGGGTCAGCCGCGCCAGGCATAGAAAACCCTCCCGACCCATTCGCGCAGCATGAACCAGCTTTCGGCAAGGTTGTCGGCCCGGGGCGACCACATGGCACCCCCGAAAGCCGGGCCGCGGCCCGGCATGACAGGGGCCGGCACCGCGGTGAAATCCCGCCGGGCGAATGCGCCCAGCGCACGTGGCAGATGCCAGGCATGGCTGACGACGTAGGGCGCCTCAATGCCATCGGCCCGCAGCATCACCGCACTCAGCCCGGCATTCTGCGCGGTATCGGCGGCGCTGGGCTCGATCCAGCGCGCCGGGGTGCGGAAATCTTCGGCCAGGCTGGCGGCCATCAGTTGCGCCAGCGGCGGGTCCCCCGCGGCCAGCACGCCGGCTGTCACCAGCAGCGGCAGGCCGGTGCTGCGGTGCAATGCGGCACCGGCGCGCAGCCTTTCCAGGGTCAGCGGGCCCACCGTCACGCCGCCTTGCACGCCATGCGCCACCTCGGCACCCAGGATGATGATGGCGCCGGGCGGCGGCCCGCTGACGGGCGCCGCGGCGAGTTCGCGCTCCAGCGACCATCGCAGCAGCGAGGCCGCGACCGGCGTCGCCAGCAGGAGAACACCCAGGCAGGCGAAAGCCGCGAGCAGCCCGGCCCAGCGCCGGCCGCGCCAGGCCAGCAATCCGGCCAGCCCTCCCAGCAGCAGCAGCCCGAGCGGCGGCAGCAGCAACGCCGCCAGTGTCTGCCGCCAGGCCAGCGACGCTTCGAGCGCGCCGTTCATCGCGCCGGCACCAGCTTCGGCGTGCCGCTAGCCCGTGCCGTGACCGGGCCGAAGCGCACCTCCTGCCAGCTCGCCACCCTGCCGCCCAGCTCCTCGCGGAAGAAGCTGTAGAACTCGTCCAGCCAGGCCAGAAAACGGTCGCGCTGGGCAATATCCCGCACATAGGGCGTGTTGCCCGGCTCCAGCGAGGGCGAGTGGTAGGTCAGCACGAAGACGCGGTGGCCGCCGGCCAGCATCGACCGCGCCAGGCGCTTGGCCTCCTCGATCGTCATGCCCTCCGGCGTGAGACGGATACGCTCCAGCAGGCCCAGCCGGGCGGCGATGCCGGGCACGTGCAGCCGTTCCGCCCAGGGCGAGAAGACGGTGGGCGCCAGCCGGTGCCCGACCGGCCCGGCCAGGGCGCCGACCAGCGCGGCCGAGACCGGGATTTCCATCAGCGTCCGTTCGCGGTCCACCCAGTAGGGCCCGGGGGTGGCGGCCCAGGCCGCCGGCTCGTGCCGCAAAGAGGCGGGCGGCCAGCATGGCGCCACGCTGCTGTCGGCCAGGTAGCCCAGCCGCTTCAGCACGTCGCCGGTGCGCAGGCCGACGCCGAAACGGCCGGTGCGGTAGATCAGCGGCCGCTGACCAAAGGCGTCGATCAGCGCATTGGTCAGCACCTCGGCCTTGGCCAGTTCGGCCGCCACCGGCAGGTTGCCGGCGAAGCTGTTATCCTCGCCCAGTGCCTCGCTGAAGGGCGGGTTGACCCAGGGGTGCAGCTGCGCGCCGACATCGCAGGCGCGGTCGGCCAGCAATTCACGCAGCGGGCCGATCCCTCCATCCTGCGACGCCACCGGGTGGTCCGTCAGGTAGACCGGCACCACGTTGTGCCGCTCGAACACCCGGTGCGCCCGCCACTGGGCGCCCATAGAGGTTACGTCGCGCGCATTGCGGGAAAACGGCGCCGACCAGTCGAACGCCTCCTCGGCATCGATCATGGTGACCAGCAGCGGCGCCTCGTCGGGGCGGGGCAGGGCGTGCTCGGCGGGGGCGTGAAAGCGGCTATCGGCGATGGAAGCGCTGCTGCCCAGGCCGGTGGGCGGGGTGCCGGGGGCAGGCTGCTGCACCGCGTCGCTGAGCCCGTAGACGCCCAGATAGCGCGTCGCCGCCTGCCGCATGCCGAATTCGCGTTCCACCAGGGCCGCCCCCGCGGCGCCCAGCCGGACCCGCAGCGCGCCGTCGTCGAGAAGCCGCAGAACACCCTGCAGGTAGCCCGCCTCGTCATCGAAGAGGTAACCGGTGGTACCGGGCAGGACGAAGCTGTCATTCACCCCCGGCAGGTGGCGGGCGACGACCGGCAGCCCGTGTCCCATCGCCTCCGGCACCACGGTGCCGAACCCTTCCAGGCGGGAGGCGAACACCAGCACGTCGGCCGCGCCGAACCATGGGTGCGGGTCCAGCTGCTCGCCGGCGAAGTGCACATGCGCGGCGAATGGTGCCGCCGCCGCATGCAGTGCCGCGACGTAGTCCAGCTCCAGCGGCGGGCCCACCAGCACCAGCTGCGCCGTGGGATGCCGCGCCAGGATCGCCGGCATGGCGGTGATCAGCAGCAGCGGATCCTTGCGCTGGCACAGCCCGCCGACGAAGAGCAGCACGGGCGCGTCGGTGGCCAGGCCAAGCCGGTGCCGCAATGCCTCGACCCCATCGGAGACCGGGGGGACGGTGACGCCGCAGGGGATCAGGTGGCAATGCGCAGGGTCGGCGGACCAGGCGCGGTTCTCGGCGTCGAGCTTGGGGCTGATGGCGACGTATTCATCGAACAGCCGCAGCCCCCGCGCGGCCAGGCCCCGCAGGCTGGGCCGGTAGTGGTTCACCAGCACCGGCAGGCTGTCATCCAGCGTGGCGGAGAGCACCAGCCTTCGGCCTGCCAGCCGTGTCATCAGGTAGCTGACGAAATACCAGTCGGCGTGCGTCCGGAAATGCACGACATCGTAGCGGCGCAGATTGAGCAGGAACCACAGGAACAGTAGCCATTCACGCTTGATGGCGGAAACCGGGCCCCGGGTCAGATGGACGACCCTGCGCAGGGTCGAGCAGACGGCCGCCACGCCGGGCTCCTTGGGTCGGTGCGTGTGCGTGACCAGCAGATCATGCTCCACCTGGCCCGCCAGCTCCTGCATCACGGCACTGGAGCGTTCCAGGAAGACTCCCTCCCCGGTGAAATCTGGCCGATAGGCCTTCATCACATGGAGAACGCGGGATTCAATCTTCATTGCCGGTCCCCGGTTCGCAACGATGGAAATTCTTGGCAGCTTGGGCGTCATGCGGGTGGAAACAGTCAAAGTCGAGAGCTTCGCGGCATTGGAACGCGATTGGCGGGAACTGGAGGCCCGCCTGCCGGCACCTGGCTTCTTCCAGTCCTGGAGCTGGGTCGGCTGCCTGGCGGAGGAGCGCTTCCCCGACCCGGTTTTGCTGCGCGCGCATCGCGACGGCGCCATCGTCGGGCTGGCGCTGTTCAACCGCGCGCGGGGCCGGCTGTGCCTGACCGAAAGTGGCGACCCGCTGCTCGACGCGCCGTTCATCGAGCACAACGCGCCCCTTTGCGGCGAGCCGGCGGTGGCGGGCGCGCTGCTGCAGGCGGCCTGGCAGATACCGGATGCGCGCTCGCTGGTGCTGGGCGGGGTGGCGCCCGTGCTGCTGCCGCTGGCCGGCGGCGTCAGCTGGCGACGGCAGGACCGCGTGGCGCCCTTCCTGGACCTGGACGCGCTGCGGGCCAGCGGCGGCGACTACCTCGCCAGCCGCGGCGCCAACAGCCGGCAGCAGATCCGCCGCTCGATGCGCCATTATGCCGCCCTGGGGGAGGTGCGGCTGGAGCGGCCCGCCGATGCCGTGCAGGCGCGGGCCTGGTTCGACCGGATGCTGCCGCTGCACGCGGCCACCTGGCAGGCGCGCGGCCAGTTCGGCGCCTTCGCCACGGATTTCATGCGCCGCTTCCATTACGCCGTGAT
>JACMRO010000508.1 GCA_014376425.1 Rubritepida sp. | reverse complement strand
CTAACACCGCAGAGGACGCTGCGTGTACAGCACCCGTACGACAAGACCGCCGCCGCGCCCTCGTGCGGACACCCCGCCGCTCGACACCGCCGGATTGTCAGGCCTTCGCCAGCGCTGCCTCGATATCGCTGATCGAGTGGCTCGTCAGATCCCGCGCCAGCTCGACAACCAACTTGGCCTCCAGTGCCTTGTGGTAATGCTTGCGCAGTTCCCCCAAGGACTTGGGCGCCGCCACCACCGCAAGCGCCTCGAACGTTCCGCCCAACGCCTGGGCATTCAACCATCCGGCGACCGCCACCACGAAGCTGTCTTCCTCAAGCCTGCTATCGTCAGGATTGGCAGCGCTGCTCGCATGACGTGACCCCGAGGACTTGTTATCGCTTTTGAGCTCGGGCTCCTCAAGCGCCACCAGCTTGGGCGCGCCCATTTTGCCGGTATTCCGGAAGATACGCAGCTTTTCTCCGTCGAGCACGGCGACCGTTGCGCCCACTGGTAACAGCATTCGATGATTCCTTACCGCCTGAGCACAACCGCTCAAGCCCCAGGCGGTTTCGCCACACCCCCAAGCTTCCTTTCACGCAGAACCCAAGCCGACAACAGCACTTCACGCCCCACGGGCCGGCTGCCGTGCCCGCCGGTCATGGCCAGAAGGCCGGAACAAGGTCAGCCGTGGGTGGTACTCGGCCCTTCCGGCGGGTAGCCCCGGCGCAGCCAGTCGACGACCTTCAGGGGCCGGCGGCGCGCGGTAAGGGCTGCCTGACGCCGGGCGTAGATTTCGTGCAGGAGCACCTCGCCACCGGTCGAACGCTCAAGCGTCAGCCGTCGATGGAATGTCTCGGTGGAGCCGGGATGGTGGCCGATGACCACAACTCCGGCCTGGGGCAGCAGGGTAGCGATCAGCCGCAGCAGCGTCTCAGCAGAGGCCGGGTCGAGTGCATCGGTCGCATCGCCGAGCACCACCCAGTCAGGCTTTCGCAGCAGCAGCCGCGCAAAGGCGAGGCGCTGAATTTCAGCGCCGTTCAAAGCTCCCGCCCAGTCCAGCGAGTTGTCCAGGCGGTCCGTCAGGCCTTCAAGCCCGACCAGCGTCAGGACCTCAACGATATCCGCATCGCCTGCGTCCGCATCGCGCTCCGGGAGGGCCAGGATGTTGCGCAGCGTCCCTTCCGGCAGGAACAGGTGCCTACCAGTCGCCACCATCGCCGCATCGGCGGGCAGATCGACGCGGCCGTAGCCCCATGGCCAAATGCCCGCGAGTACCCGGAAGAGCGCCGCGGCTGCTTCGGGATCGCCATCCACCAGCACATGCTCGCCAGGCTCCACCCGCAGCGTCAGGTCCGACAGCATCGCGGTGCCGTCCGGCTCCGCCACCCACAAATCCGCAACGCCCAGCCATGCCCCCGCCGCGCGATCGAGGTTGATGGCGGTCTCCCCGGTGCGTGCGGCCTCCAGGGTGACGACCTGCACCGCTTCCTGGAGTGCCAGGACCCGCTCCACCGAAGCTCTCCATTCGGCGATGCGTGGCAGGTTGTCGACTGGCCAGGACAAGGCTGCCGTGACTTGCTGGAACGCCTGCGCCGACTGCATGAGCCGGCCAAGGGTGAGCGCGCCTTCGAGAAAGCGCGGCGTGCCAACCAGTATCGGGAAGACCGCCGCCAGCGCGACGTAGCCCGAGGAGAAGGCGATTAGTCGCGACAAGCCCTTGGACTGATCGCGCCAGGCCAGCGCGATGGTTTCGAACCCGATGCCAAGCCGGCCACGCTCTGCGGGCTCAGCCCGTGCCAGCGCGATCGTTTCCGAATTCTCGCGAGCCCGCACCAGGCTGTAGCGGAAATCCGCTTCCTTGGTCTGACGGACATCGGTGGCCGTCACCAACGGGCGGCCCAGGATGAATGCGACCACGGCGCCCACGCCCGAATAGATAAAGGCCAGGAAGACCAGATGCCCGGGCAGATCTATCCCGACCACGCGGATCGAGCCCGAAAGCGACCACAGAATACCCACGAAGGTTACCAGCAGGAGGACGCAGTAGACCAGGGTGCTGGCCAGATCGACGGCCGCTTCGGTCATGACACGGATATCCTCGGCGATGCGACCGTCCGGGTTCGCGTGATCGCCGGGGATGAGCCCCGCCTGATAGTGCCTGGCATCATTCATCCAGCTGCCGACGACATGAGCCGTCAACCACCTCCGCCAGTCGAGCTGAAGATGCCGTCTGACGATGAGATGGCCCATGTTCGTGGCCATCGTGCCCAGCACGATGAATGCGAAGATGCCGATCTGCGCCATGGCGTTCTCTGTCGAACGGCGCTCCAGCGCGTCAAAGAGGTCCGCACTCCACACATTGAGGCGGATCACCAAAGCGACCTGACCGATGACGAGGAGGATAAGAAGGCCGGTGAGAATGCGAGGCCGCCATTGCCCCCTGTCTGTCCAGAAAGGAGCCGTCAGCCTGACGAAGTCCTGCAGAAACTGTCTGGAATGGCCGCTGGCAGGGGATTCGCTCATAGGGTCCGTGGGCTTTCTGCTGTTGGCAGGAAGGGTGGCGCTATCCGTCTGCCTGAGTGCCTGGTGCAGACCGGTGGCAGAGGCGTCTGGAATGCGTACGAAAGCGTGGTGTTGAAAATGCGACGGTCGCTCGGCCTCGCTGCGCCGCCTAGCCTGAACGCGCTAGACGGGTACCAGGATTGTGGGGGCCCCAGATGCGCTTCAGGTCTGCGGGCGCGCGGGGGAGGCAGGAGATTGGCCTGGGGAGCGCGGTGACAGGTCTGCCCCGAAAACCCCAGGAAAGCTGCTACTCGGCGCGGTGGCTGGTCAGGCGGAGAGCGCTACTCGTATGGGGCGTGGCGGAGGAGGTGCGACCGGTTACAAACGACCTCTCGCAGGTTTTCATATGGCTTCGATGGCATCCGCAGAGGCTACGCGAGCCAGAGCGGAAAGCAGAGTAGCCCAGCAAACCAGATCGTCACTGGCGGGGTAGCTGCAACCAGCTTCGAACCGTCGCGGACCCGCCCCTCCGCAGGCTGCGGGGGCTTGAACACGACGCCCATTTCCGAATGACATTTGAGAAGCCGCATTCCATCCCGATGCGCTCAAGGCGAACATGACTGTAGGGGGTTTCGGCGGAATTTGCGTTGGATTGCTTGACCGGGGCCTGAATTTTTACAACCATGAGTTGCATGCACCTTGATCATACCGAAAGTAGATTCGGCATGACCGATCTACTTCAGTCCCCTGGCTCGGTCGCCGTCATCTGGCCAGCGCCACCGCCGGCGTCGTACTGGCGCAGGCCGGGACTGCGGCGCCAACTCGGTCGCAATCAGCCGATGCAGCCGTGCGTCAGCTTGGTGGCGGCTTGGCGTATCGGGAGATCGCGGGCTGGGAGACAGCGCAGCTCAACCGGATCCTCACCGTGGACATCCCAGCGTTCAGTGGCGTCAACGTCACCTACACGCCGGCCAGGAACGCCGTGCGCCTCTATCGCGTGACCTATCCGTCGGTGGTGCCGGAACAGCACAACCGCCGCATCCTACTCACCGGGCTTGTCGCCGTGCCCGACGCGCCCGCGGCGCCGCTACGGCTGGTGTCGTATCAGCATGCACGGTCTACGGGAAACAGGAGGTGCCATCCTTCCCGGAGAACTCGCCCGAAACCCAATTGATGATCGCGCAGTTCGCGGGCCAAGGCTACGCGCTGATCGGTGCGGACTATACCGGCATGGGCGAATCGCCCGAGGCGCAGGGCTACATGGTGAAGGCCAGCCACCAGCAGGCCACGACGGATCTGGTCCCAGCCGCGCGTGCGGTGCTGTCCGATCTCGGCCGGACGTCCATCGGCCTGTTCATCGCGGGCTGGTCGCAGGGCGGTTATGTCACCATGGCGATGCTGGAGCGGCTTGAGCAGACCGCCACGCCGGTGAATGCCGCGGCCACCGCCAGCGCGCCGCTGGACCTGTGGGCGGCCCTCAATGGCTTTCTCAGCTTCCCACGCCCCAACGATGCCGCTTGGATCACCACCATCTTCATCCTGTGCGCCTTCTCATATGAGGCGTATTACGGCGTTCCGGGTCTGGCGCGATCGATCCTCCGTCCGGAGCATTTCGACGTGGCCCAGCGGGCCTATGGAGGCCGGGCGGTGGATCCGGCCCAGGTGCCGACTTCGCTCCGCAGCCTCATCCAGGACCAGTATTTCGACCAGGACTTCTTCGCGGCCTCGGCTTTCGGGCGACTCGCTGCAGCAAATCAAGGGTATCGATGGCTGATTCGCTCCCCGGTTCGGAACTATTACGGGGAAACCGACGAAGCGATCAGGGTCGGCATCGGGCGAATTGCCATGGATTACCAGCAGGCCATGGGCAATGGGACAGTCGAGGCTGTCACGACGGGCAACACCAGCCACCGGGGCACCTTCGCCACCGCCGTGCCGCACTGGAAGTCATGGTTCGACGGCCTGCCGCTCGGCTGATCGCGCCGGCGTGTCGGTCCTGCCCTGCCCACTCCCGCTGGGGCCTTTCGGCTCCGCAAGGGCCGCCCCCAGGCGCCGGTGGCGCCGCGTGATGGGATTGCGCCGCAGCTAGTCCCATCTCTGAATCAAGGACGAAATGGCAGCGCGCCTGCCCACGGGGTACCGAAGCGCCCTGGTATCCGCAGGACCAACTCTTAGGATGGTCGCGTCTGGGGGGTGCGCGAGCCGGAGCGAAAAGCAGCGTAGCCGAGGGAGCCGGAGCGTAACTGGCGGAGAGGGTGCGGCCGGGTACAAACGTTCTCTGGTCCGACCGGCGGCGAACGGCTGTAGTCAGGCCCGAATCCGTAGCCTCGGAAGCCAACCTTCTCTCGGCGGGCGGGGTCGATTGGGCGCGGCCCCCCCGCCATAACAAGGGAAAACGCCTTGGAGGCCGCTCAGCGCGGCAGCACGATCACCCCGTAGGTCGGCCGGGTTGGCTCCTGCGGCGCAAATGACTTGGCGGATCGCCAGCCCTTTGTGCGAGGAGAGGTTGTCCATCGCCACGATGTCGCCAGGCCGCAGGGTTGGGACCAGGAATTGCTCGACGTAGGCGAGAAAGCTTCCGGCGTTGAACGGTTGGTCGAGGACGCAAGGCGCATCGATCCGGTCGCTGCGCAGCGCCGCGAGGGAAGTCAGCCTCTTTCAGTACCCGTAGGGCAATTTCGCATGCAGACGTTGGCCACGGTGGCTACGGCCATGGGTCCTCACCATGTTGGTATTGGCCCAGGTTTCATCGATGAAGACGAGGCGTGATGGGTCGACGCGGGCTTGCAGCCTACCCCACCGCTGCCTTCGGCTGGCGATGTCGGGCCGCTCCTGTTCAGCGGGCAGAATGCTTTTTTTAAAGATGATGTCCGCGGAAACGAACACTTCCCACACCGTCCAAAGGCTGACCATGACGCCACGCTCGGCAAGCTCCGACCGAAGCTCCCGCAGGGTCACATCCGGGGTTTTTGCCCTGCGGGAAAGCAGCCACTGCCTCTCCCCCACAAGAGCATCTCGTCTGGCGCACCCATCGGCTGGGCCGCAGCACTCCCGGTCTCATGCATCCGCTTGGACCAGGTCGCAGCGCACGAAACGCTCACTCCAAACACCGTTGCCGCCTGCCGGCAGGTCTGACCGTTCAACACCGCCGATGCCACACGAAATCGTAAGTCACCGGAATATGGACGTGTCATGCAGGCCGAACCCCTCCTCAGCCCACATATTGAATCAGATCATCGCACGTCCTGGAATCCCGATTTGGTCGGAAACGGACACGCTCTCATATCACGGCGGCGAACGCCGCGCGGCGTGAGGCCGATTTCGTATTTGAGGTGGGGGAGGAACTGTGGATCGGATATTTGAGCTTTCTGGCATGCGGTGCGGTGAAGGCGCCCGCGTGATAGCAAATCACGGACCCTGACGGCGTTGGTGACCTCAGAAAGTCCGCAACATCATGTCACGCGCCAGAGAAGCTACGAAACCTGCAGCAAGGCATAACGATTAAGTAAACAAGCCCGGAGTCTCTCACATGCGCCGCATCGTTCTCACCGCCCTCGCTTTGGTAGGCCTTTCCCTGGCCAGCTCCGCCTCGGCATTCGTGGCCGATGAGTACAATCCGAACGAGGGCCCCGCCACGCTCACCTGGTGGGACCTGCGGGTAGTGCCGCGCGGGGGCGACGCGGTGCAGGCCTTGGGCGCAGCGCAAAGAGCCGACGTGGAGTACGTGCGCGGGATGCGCCCGCACCACGCGGGCGGCGTCACCATGTCGCGCGCGTACCTCGCCGATCCGGAGGCGCGCAACCCGTCGCTGCGGGCACTGGCGTATGCCATCATCGAGAACCAGACCTTCGAGGTGCGCCTGCTGGACGACGTGAGCCGCCTGCTGGCGGAGCCTGTGCGCACAATTAATTTCGGCCTGTTCCGCGTCGCCGTCCGCCCCGTCGGCACCGAAGGTTTGGGCAACCAGTGGCGCTTCCTGCGCCAGCCTATTCCCATCCTGACCTACGTGGGCGGCGAAGTGACGGCGCGCGACGTGCGCTTCGCCAAGGCGATGATCGTCCACCACGAGGGCGCGCTGCGCATGGCTGGTGAGTTCAACTCAAATCCGCAAGAGCGCAACACCTTCCTCGCACTGATGAACGTCCACATCCTCACCGATCAGACCCAGGAGATTACGTTGATGCGCAATGTCATCGCGGCCTATCCGGGCAACCCCGATGCAATCGAGGTCCAGCCCGGCGACGTGCAGGGGATGGACATGCCGATGGGTGGCCCGATTGGCGGTAGTGGCGGCGGTCACGGCCAGCACTGATCCGGCCTCGAAGTTGCCCTTGGGGGAATCCCCATCTGTGTTTCTTCCATGGACGAGCTATCTCGACGATAACGACCCACGTGGCGAACATGGCATCGGGCTGCTGCGCCAATGGCCTGCTGGCCACGCTGCACAAGGCAGCCCCTGGCGCCGAGGCGGGCGTGCACCAGGAGCGGCGCTAAGT
>JACMRO010000507.1 GCA_014376425.1 Rubritepida sp. | reverse complement strand
CTATCGTGATCTGCCGGCCTTCCTGTCGCATTGGGACGTGGCGCTGATGCCCTTCGCGATGAACGAGGCGACGAAATACATCAGTCCGACCAAGGCGCCCGAATACCTGGCGGGCGGCCGCCGCGTCGTCTCCACCCCAATCACAGATGTGGTGCGCCGCTTCGAGGGTATCGACGCGGTGGCTATCGCCGATGATGCAGGGGGCTTCATCGCCGCGGCCGAGTTGCACATGGCGCGCGCCGATGTCTCCGATTTCGTGGCGGTCGACGACATGCTGGCGACGATGTCATGGGACGGGATCCAGGCCCGAATGGCCGCGCTGATGCAGCCCTGCGAAAGGGCGGCGCCGGCGCTTCGCACCAGCCCCGCCGCCATTGCCGACTACCTGGTTGTGGGCGCGGGTTTTGCCGGCGCGGTCGCCGCCGAACGCCTGGCCTCGGCCGGCAACAAGGTGCTGGTGGTGGATCGCCGCACGCACATCGCCGGCAATGCCTATGATGAATACGACGCCGCTGGCATCCTGATCCACCGCTACGGCCCGCATATCTTTCACACCAACAGCGACGAAGTGCTGAACTACCTTTCCCGCTTTACCGACTGGCACCCCTATGAGCATCGCGTGCTGGCGCGGGTGCCGGACGGGGCGCGTGGCTTGCTGGTGCCGATGCCGATCAACCGCACCACGGTGAACGCGGTGTTCGGCCGTAACCTGCGGTCGGAAGCCGAGGCCGAGGCCTTCTTCGCCAGCCTGGCCGAGCCGGTGGCGGACATCGCCTCCGCACGTGACTTCGTGGTGAACGCGGTCGGCACCAAGCTCTACGAGATGTTCTTCCACGGCTACACGATGAAGCAGTGGGGCGTGTCGCCGGCGCAGCTGGACAAGTCGGTCACTGCCCGGGTGCCCACGCGCCTGTCCGACGATGACCGCTATTTTCTCGACCGGCACCAGGTGATGCCAAAGCGTGGCTTCACCGCCATGTTCGAGAACATGCTCGACCACACCAACATCACGGTGCTGACCGACACGGATTTCGCCACCATCCCGCGCGGCCGGTTTCGGCATATGATCTATACCGGCCCGATCGACGCCTTCTACGGTGAGCGTTTCGGACCGCTGCCCTACCGGTCGCTTCGGTTCGAGCATGAGACGCTGGAGATGGAATTCGCCCAGCCCGTGGCAACGATCAACTTCCCGACGATGGACACGCCCTACACCCGGTGTTCCGAGTTCAAGCACATGACCGGGCAGAAGCACGCCCGCACCAGCCTGTGCCGCGAGACGTCGTCGGCCGAGGGCGAGCCGTATTACCCGGTGCCCAATCCGGATAATCAGTTGCTGTTCAAGCGCTATCAGGCGTTGGCCGATGCCGAGCGGAACGTGACCTTCATGGGCCGCCTGGGCAGCTATCGCTACATGAACATGGACCAGGTGGTGGCGCAGTCGCTATCCACGGCCCGCCGCCTGCTGGGCCGCTCTCAGGATGTGGACGCGACACGCGCCGCCGCAGCCTGAGCCGCGGCGATGTTCAGAAGCTTCGCCTGGGCCGGCTACGAGGCCGCCTCGCATCTACGCGGCGACCACGCGCGGGTCGATGCACTGCGGAGCAGCGGCCATGACCGCTGGGCACGCCTGGACCACGCCATCCTCGGCTCGCTGGGGGTGCGCACGGTGCGCGAGGCGCTGCGCTGGCATCTGATCGGCGAGGGGACGCGCGACTGGAGCTCGGCGCAGGTCCAGGTCGAGGCGGCGCTGGCGATGGGCGTTGAGATCGTCTGGGACATCTGCCACTGGGGCGTGCCGGACGGGATGGATGTGATGGCGCCCGACTGGCCGAGGCGCCTGGCCGATTTCGCCCATGACGCGGCGCGGATGTTGCGGCGCGAGGGCGGTGCGGTGGCAGGCTGGGTGCCGGTGAACGAGATGTCGTTCTGGGCCTGGGCGGGCGGCCATATGGGCTATTTCGCGCCGCATCTCATCGATCAGGGCGACGCGCTGAAGCGGCAGCTGGTGCATGGCCACCTGGCGGTGGTGGACGCGCTGCGCCAACTCGGCCGGGCTGAGCCGCTGCTGGTGTGCGAGCCGTTGATCTGGGTCCACCCGGCCAGCGACGCGCAGGCGGATGTGGTCGAGGCGCACAGCCTGGTGGAAAGTAGTTTTGATGCGATCCGGTGGGTGCTGGAGGCCGATCCCACTGCAATCGACGTCATCGGGCTGAACTTCTACCCACACAATCAGTGGGTGATGCATGGCGAACGTTTGCTGGGTGCCGACCCGCGCAAGCGCAGCCTGTCGTCCTTGCTGGCCGACGTCTCGCGGCGTTTCGGGCTGCCGCTGGTGGTTTCGGAGACCGGCGCGGAGGAACCTGACGGCGATGCCTGGCTGGCCGAGATGCGCGATCAACTCTCCATCGCACTGGCGGCCGGCGCTCCGGTGCAGGGCGTCTGCGTCTATCCCGTCACCGATTATCTGGGTTGGGACGATGAGCGCCATTGCCCCTGCGGGCCGATCGGCATGCGCGAAGGCATGCGCTTCGTCCGCCCTGGCCAGGCGGCGGCAATGCGGGCGCTGAACGCGTTGGCGCCGAAGCCGCACCCCACGATGGTCCGCGACGATGCAGGCACCAGCCTCGCCCTGCGCGCGCCTTGAGCGGATCGGTCCCCGAATGGATCGGCACCGGGCTTACCATCATCGCCGCACTGATGGTGTCGCTCGATCTGGGGCGGCGGATCACCGGCTACGGTTTCCTGCTTTTCGCGGTCTCCTCGCTGTTCTGGCTGACCGTGGCGCGGCAGGATGGGCAGCCGGGGCGGTGGCTGCCCAACCCGGTTTTGTTCTCCATCAACCTCATGGGCGTGTGGCGCTGCCTCGTACTGAAGAAGCCGGCGTGAGGCGCCGGGCAGGGCTGGCGCCGGCGAAACCCGCCTGCGCGTCGGTGTGATGGCGCTGCCGGCCTGGCAGGGGCTGCGGCGGCTCTGCGGCCGTGGCGGCCTGGTGGTGGT
>JACMRO010000506.1 GCA_014376425.1 Rubritepida sp. | reverse complement strand
CAACCAATGCCCCTTCCCCGCGTTGCAAGCCCGGACGTGAAGGATCGATGTCATGCGTGCAATGCAATGAGTACCGGCTTGCTGGCCCTCCTTGACGACGTGGCGGCCATTGCCAAGGTTGCTGCAGCCTCGCTCGATGACGTGGCGCTGCAGGCGAGCCGCGCCGGGGTGAAGGCGGCCGGCGTGGTGATCGACGACGCGGCGGTGACGCCGCGTTACGTCGTGGGCTTCGATCCTGCCCGGGAATTGCCCATCGTCGGTCGCATCGCGCTTGGGTCGCTGCGCAACAAGCTGCTGATTTTGCTGCCGGTGGCTGTGGCGCTGGGCGAATTCGCGCCCTGGGCGATCACGCCGCTGTTGATGCTGGGCGCGCTTTATCTCTGCTACGAGGGCGCAGAGAAGCTGGCGGAGATGATCTGGCCGCACCAGGACGTGGCGGAGGTGGCGCCGGCGCCGCAAACGCCGGCCGCGCTGGAGGAAGCCCGGGTCGCCGGCGCGATCCGCACCGACTTCATCCTGTCGGCCGAAATCATGGCCATCGCACTCGCCACGCTGCCCGAAACCAGTCTCGGGATGCGGGTGGTGGTGCTGGCCTTGGTCGGCATCGGCATCACCGTGGGGGTGTATGGTGTGGTGGCGCTGATCGTGAAGGCCGACGATGCGGGCGTGGCGATGGCTGGCAGCCGGGCTGGAATCCTCCGTGCCATGGGCCGCGGCCTGGTGGTGGGCATGCCCTGGCTGCTGCGGCTGCTGAGCACGGTGGGCCTGGCTGCCATGCTTTGGGTTGGCGGCGGCATCCTGCTGCATGGTGCCGAAACGCTGGGCCTGCCCGGGCCCCAGCACCTGGTGCACGAGGCCGGACTGGCAGCGGGCAGGATGGCTGGCCCGGTGCTGGCATGGCTGGTGGAAGCGCTGTGTGCCGGCGTCGTGGGCGTGGCACTGGGCGGGCTGATCGTGGCGGCGATGGCAATGGTCCACAGGGCGCGGGCCGCCACCGCCTGAGGCCGGGCTTTTCAGCCCGCCTCGCCGGCGCTACTGCCGGCCGATGCGCATTCTATTCCTGGGCGACGTGGTCGGCCGTTCCGGCCGCGATGCCCTTACCGCCCAACTGCCCGGCCTGCGGGCCCAGCTTCGCGCCGAATTGGTGATCGTGAATGGCGAGAATGCCAGCCACGGCTTCGGCCTCGCGCCGGACATGGCGCGCGCCTTCTTCCTGGCCGGCTGCGATGTCATCACGCTTGGTAATCACGCCTGGGACCGCAAGGAGATCATTCCCTACCTGGAGGGCGAGCACCGGATCATCCGCCCGGTGAACTTCCCCCCCGGCACGCCAGGCCGCGGCGCCTTCGTGGCGGTGCTGGATGACGGCCGGAAGGCCCTGGTCGTCAACGTCATGGGCAGGTTGTTCATGGATGCGCTGGATGACCCGTTCCGCGCCGTGCAGGCGGAGTTGCAGCGCCACCCCCTCGGCCGCGCCGTGCAGGCCGCCATCATCGACGTCCATGCCGAAGCGAGCAGCGAGAAGCAGGCAATGGGCCACAGTTTTGACGGGCTGGCGTCGCTGGTGGTCGGCACCCACACCCATGCGCCGACCGCCGATCACCAGATCCTGCCCGGCGGCACTGCCTTTCAGACCGATGCGGGAATGTGCGGCGATTACGACAGCATCATCGGCATGCAGAAGGGTGCGGCGGCGCTGCGCTTCTGGAAGAAGGTGCCGGGCGAGAAGCTGGCACCGGCCGAGGGCGAGGCGACGCTGTGCGGCCTGCTGGTGGAAACCGACGACGCGACCGGGCTGGCGCGACAGGTGGCCGCGGTGCGGCTGGGCGGGCGGCTGAGCCAGGCGATGCCGGCGTTCTGAGGCCGAGCCCACGCGGCGCCGGCCTGAACAGCCAGGCCATGGCCGCCTGCACCCTGCCGCGGCCGACCGCGCATTGGCGACCCTGCAGGGTCAGCCGCCGCGCCGCATCCCGCGGACCGGCGCATCGCCTAGCAGCCGTGCCGCCGCCAGCCGGCCCGACATCGCGGCCATCGGCACCCCCGGTCCTGGATGCACCGACCCCCCCGCGAGATACAGCCCCGGCAGCCGCGAAGCGCTGCCCGACCGCCGCAGCGTCGAGGTCGCGCCATGGCTGGCCTGGCCGTAGAGCGCGCCGCCGGTGGCCGGGAACAGCGCGTGGAAACCGGCCGGGTTGGTGGCGACGTGCTCGCCCTGCCCCAGCACAAGGCCACAGGCGGCCATCATCGCCTCGACGCGCGGCCAGTGCGCCGCGGGGTCCAGGCTCATCGTGTCACCGCTGGCAGGCGCGTTGATCAGCAGCAGCAGCCGCTCGGGCGTGCCGGGCGCCGGGCTGCCATGGCCACGATCCTGGGCGCAGAGGTAGAGGGTGGGGGCTGCGGTGATCTCACCGCGGTCGAAGATGGCGCGGAATTCATCGGCGTAATCCTCGGCGAAGAACACGTTGTGATGCGCGAGGTCGAAGCCGCTGGTCGGCGCCCGGATGCACCAGGTGATGGCCGACAGGCTGCGCTGGCCGGGCGCGGGCGCGGGGGAACCCAGGCCCGGCAACGCGGCCACGTCGCCGTTGAACAGCACGGCGTCGGCGGTGATCTGCTCGCCGCTGGCCAGTTCCACGCCGGCGGCGCGGCCGCCTTCAGTCATGATGCGCGTCACATCGGCATCGAAGCGGAAGGTCGCGCCTTGGCGTTCGGCCAGGCCGCGCAGCGCATCGGCCACCGCGCGCATGCCGCCCTGCACCAGCCACACCCCCTCCTGCTCGACATGGGCCACCAGCATCAGCGTGGCCGGGGCGAACCAGGGCGAGGAGCCGACATAGGTGGCGTAGCGGCCGAAAAGCTGGCGCAGCCGGGGGTCGGAGAAATGGTCGGCCAGCGCCGACCACATGGTGCGGAACGGCGCGGTCCGCCACAGCGCCAGGGGGCCGGGACGGCGCATCAGCTCAAGCGGCGAGGGGCGCTGGCCGGCGATGAACGGGTGTTCCAGCGTGCGGTAGATGGCGCCGGCGCGGGCGCAGAAATCACGGTAGCCCTGTGCATCGCGGGCGCCGGCGAAGTCGCCGATTGCGTCGGCCGAGCGGTCGATGTCGGCGAACAGGTCGAGCCGGCCGCCGGCGCGCCACGCGTGCCGGGCCAGTGTATCGGTCGCGTGGATGGCCAGATGGTCCTCCAGCCGTTCCCCAGCATCGGCGAACAACCCGGAAAAAATCCAGCGCATGGTGAAGACGGTGGGGCCGGCATCCATGCCCAGGACGTGCCGCATCTTGCCGCCATGGCTGGCCGCGCGTTCCAGCACGGTCACGTCGCAGCCGCGGCGCGCGAGGTCGGCGGCCGCCGCCAGCCCGCCCACGCCGGCGCCGATGACCAATACCTTCAAGCGGGAACCTTCAAGCGGCGCGCCGGCGCAGCAGCCCAATCTGGCGCCAGTGGTACAGGATCATCAACACGCCGGTGGTCAGCGGAATTGCCCACATCACCGGATGCAGGGCCAGCTCGGGCAGAATGCGCACCGAGCCGAAGGCGAAGAACGCCGTGTAGACGCTGATACCGCAGCCCACGAAGCCCTTCAGATGCTCCTTCTGCCAGACCAACGGTGCCGGTCGCGGCCCCAGGATGAAGACCAGGTTGGTGACGCCGGTCGCCACCCCGACCACCGCCAGCCCGACCATGAGATACTGGCCGGCCAGCACGCCCTGGGCCGCGCAGTTGATCGCGGCGACGATCACGGCCGCCTGCAGCCCCAGGTTCAGGGCCGTGCGGTTGGCCGCATGGTCGCGCCGGTTGCGCACGCACAGCCAGCCATACCAGGCCAGGTTCACCGTCAGCACGCCCATATGCAGCATCAGCCAGCCGAAGATGGCGCGGATGAACACCGCGTCGAACATGCCTTCCAGATGCGGGTGCGTGCCCATCGGGTCGATCAGGGTGAGGATGCTCATCCCGATCGCCAGGCCGCCGGTGGCCAGCATGCACCAGGTGAAGATGCGGCCCCAGCGGCGATGCTCCGCGCCGCCCTTGCGGCCGAGTATGGGCACCCAGAAGGTCACCGCGCCGGTCGTCCCGGTCGCGATGTGCATGGCCACCAGAATGTGGAACAGCAGCAGCATCAGCGCGGACACTGCCACTTGACAGTTCGGGCTGTAAAGTTCGGCAATCGGCGCGATGTACAGCCCGCCTAGACCGACCTCCTATGCCGCCCTCATCTCGCTGATCCGCCTTGCCATGCAGGGCGATGGCGACCTGCTGAGCCTGCTGCCGGCCGCCGCCTTCCGGCAGAGGATCGGCTGGCTGGGCTGGTCGCGCCGTTCCATCCTGATCGTCAACGAGCCGGCGCAGGTGCGGCGGGTGCTGGCCGACCCGGAGGGGATCTTCCCGAAATCCGATTTGATGGTGGAGGCGCTGCAGCCGCTGATCGGCGACAGCATTTTTGTGAGTTCGGGCGCGACGTGGGCGCGGCAGCGCGCGATGATCGACCCGTCGCTGACGATGATGCGCGTCAGCCGCGCCTTCCCCGACATGGTGGCGGGTGCCGAGGCGGCGGAAGCCACGCTGGACGCGGCGGGCGACGCCCCGTTCTCGCTCGACCTGGCGATGAGCCATCTGACCGCCGACATCATCTGCCGTACCGTCTTCTCGACCAGCCTGGCGACGCAGGCGGCGCACGACGTGTTCGACGCATTCTCGGAATTCGAGCGCAGCGTGGCACAGGTCGAAATCCGCCGGCTGATCTTCGACCCGGCCTGGAAAAGCGCGCCGCAGAAGGCCAGCGTGCTGGATGCCTGCGCCACCATCCGCCGCCATCTGGGTGACCTGCTGGACACGCATCTGGCGGCCGGCGCGGCGTTTGACGACATCGCCGCCGCCGTGGTCGCGGCCCGCGGCGATGACGGCCAGGCTTTTACGCGTGAGGAGTTGATCGACCAGTTGGGCGTACTGTTCCTCGCCGGGCACGAGACGAGCGCCAGCGTGCTGACCTGGGTGTTCTTCATCCTGGCGACGCAGCCGGCGATGGTGGCGCGGCTGCGCGCGGAGGTGAGCGCCGTGGCGGGCGACGGCGAAATCGGCTTCGAGCACATCCGCGCGCTGACCTTCACCCGCAACGTGTTCCGCGAGACCCTGCGGCTCTACCCGCCCATCACCTTTCTGCCGCGCGTGGCGCTGGAGGCCACGACGATCGGCACCCATAAGGTGAAGCGTGGCGCGATGGTGATGGTGGCCCCCTGGGTGCTGCACCGGCACCAGGCCTTCTGGCGCAACCCGCACGCCTTCGACCCTGATCGGTTCGAGCGCGAGAGCGAGATCATGCCTGGCACCTACATCCCGTTCGGGTTGGGGCCGCGGGTCTGTGCGGGGGCGGCGTTCGCGACGACCGAGGCGGTGCTGCTGATTGCCCGGCTGTTCCGGCGCTACGATTTCTCGGTGATCGAGCCGCAGAAGGTACGCCCGGCGGCCAGGATGACGACACGGCCCACGCGGCAGGTGATGTGCACGGTCAGTCGCGCCGCAGGCGCGCGGGCGACGCTTGCCGGAGGCGCGCCGGGGACGCTTGCCGGAGGCGCGCCGGTGACGCGCGCATGAAGACAGTGCTGCTGACGCTCGGCCGGCTACCCAAGGGGCTGGACGTGGCGCGCAGCTTCGCCGCGAATGGTTGGCGGGTGGTGGTGGCGGAACCCTTTGGCTGGACGCTGGTTGGCGCCTCCCGCTCGGTCGCCGCCAGCCACCGGGTAAGCGCGCCGGCAGCCGGCCACGCGGCCTACCTGGCCGACCTAGCGCGCGTGGTGATCGCGGAGGATGTCTCGCTGGTCGTGCCGATTTCGGAGGAGACGATGCATGTGGCGCATCTGCCCGGCGTGCCGGTCTTCACCGGGCCGGCGGCCGCGGTGCTGCGGGCGCACCACAAGCTTGGGTTCGTGGAGTGGGCGGGGGAGCTTGGGCTGGACGTGCCGGAAACCCACGCGCTGGGCACGCCGGAGGCCGCGGCACTTGCGGCGCGCGCGGACTTCATCACCAAGCCCGTGCATGCCTGCTCCGGCCGCGGCGTGCGTTTCTTCACCGCGGGCGACGCGCCGCCGGACGAGACGGTGGCGACCGTGCTGCAGGCGCGCCTGCGCGGCGACATCATCAGCTCCTGCGCCATTGCGCGGCAGGGCCGGGTGGTGGGCAACGCGCTTTACCGCGGCACGCAATTTTCCGGCTCGGTCGCGATCGCTTTCGAGCGGATCGCGCATCCGGCGGCCGAGGAATGGATTGCCCGCTTCGTGGCCGGGACGGGGTGGACGGGCTTCGTCAGCTTCGACTTCATCGTCGACGGCGCGGGGCGGCCATGGGCCATCGAGTGCAACCCGCGCACGACCTCGGGGCTGCATTTTTTCGCGACGGCGGACATCGCGCCGGCTGTGCTGGAGGGCAGGCCGCCGCAATTCAGGCCGGAGCGCGAGCTGCAGCAATTCTACTCCTGCCTGACCGAATTGCGGCCGGGCCGGCGTGGCTACTTCGCACGGTTGCGGCGGCTGGCAGGGCTGCGGGATGCGTGCTGGGAATGGCGTGACCCCTGGCCCTTCGTGAGCATGATCGGGACCAGCTGGCCGATCATCCGCGAGGCGGGGCGGCGCGGCGCGACGTTCGGCGAGGTGGCGACGCTGGATGTGGGGTGGAAGGAGGGCAAGATTCGGTCGCCAAGCTCAAACTCATATTAACTATAATTTAATTATTAAAACTTATAAATCGGATTTTTACTATTTAAAATATTTTCTGAGGATTTCTAAATCCCTATCGTCAACATTTGCTTTCTTAAGTTCGTCTAGTCGGTAAATTTTCAAAATTTCATCGTCCTCTAAATCATTGCTTACACTTAGGCGCGCGATAGCCGAAGAAAATCCCCTAATAAAGGCGCTATCGAGAGATTCGTTATTTGTATTAATTGATTGAAAATTAATCTCTCTTGGACTTAATTGATCCCAATTTTTATGAATGATGCGCCCGAGCCGAGCATAGAGATGATTCAGCTCATCTGCAGACAAAGATTCACTCCGAGCAAGTTGAATCTCCTCATTTAACTCTTCAACCCGATCGAGAATGAGGTTTCGCCTGGAAGATGCCGGATCCTCAGAATCAAAATCGCTCAGCATTTGAGATCCTTTCAAAAGTTCAAACCTGCTTTCTCAAATCTCCAATTCAACTTATCGCCTCGCGCGCCTGGGTCGCTAGTACGTCCGCCCGCTCGTTCATCACGTCGCCGGCGTGGCCGCGCACCCACTTCCACTCTACCTCGTGAGGTTTCGCCGCTGCCAGCAATCGCTGCCACAATTCAAAATTCTTCACCGGCTCTTTTGCCGCGTTGCGCCAGTTATTGCGCACCCAGCCGCGGATCCACTTGTCCATGCCGTTGCGGACGTATTCGCTATCGGTGTGCACAACAACGTCGCAGGAGCGCTTCAGTGCTTCCAGTGCCATGATGGCCGCTGTCAGCTCCATCCGGTTGTTGGTGGTGGCGGTGTCGCTGCCGGTCAGTTCGCGCTCGGCGGCGCCGAAGCGCAGCACCGCGGCCCAGCCGCCCGGCCCTGGGTTGGGCTTGCAACCGCCATCCGTCCAGACCTCGACCCTGTCCCTGGGCGCCTTCGCAACCTTATCCACCCACGGCCTCCGCGCTGTCCGCGCTCAGGAAAAAGCGCAGCTTGCGCAGATACTCCACCGGGTCCTTCCGCGTCACCATCGCGCCCGGCGGGGTGTTTACCCAGTCGAATAGCCGCGTCAGCAGAAAGCGCAGTGCCGCGCCCTGGCACAGCACCGCAAGGGCGTCGCGTTCGGCGGCACCCAGTGGCCGCACCGCCGCGT
>JACMRO010000505.1 GCA_014376425.1 Rubritepida sp. | reverse complement strand
GCCCGCGATGGCAGGTCAGACACGGGCCATCGCCTCCAGCACCCGGTCCGGCCGCGCCGGCACACGCGTGATCACTGCCCCGGTCGCGTCCCGGATGGCCGAGAAGATCGCTGGTGCCGTTGCCACCAAGGCAGGCTCCCCCACGCCCTTGGCGCCATAGGGCCCCAGCGGCTCGGGGTCCTCGATCAGGATGGTCTCGATCGGCGGCACGTCGCCCATGCTCGGGATCAGGTAGTCGTGCAGGTTCTCGGTGCGGCCGGGGATGTATTCCTCCATGAGCGCGAGTCCAATTCCCTGGGCGATGCCGCCATGGATCTGGCCCTCGACCAAAGTGGGGTTGATGGCGCGGCCGACATCATGGGCGGCGACGATCTTATGCAGGTGCACGGTGCCCAGCTTCGGATCCACGGCCAACGCCACCACCTGCGCGGCGAAGCCATAGCACGCATAGGGAATGCCCTGGCCATGCGCGTCGAGTGCGACGGTCGGCGGGTCGAAACTGCCCTCGCCATGCAGCGGCTCGGTCAGGCGCAGCGCCACCCCGTCGACGCGCAGCACGCCGCCGGCAAGCACCAGCCGCGCCTCCGGCCCGGCATTGGCGCGGCGCAGAATGGCGGCGCGCAGCGCCAGCCCGGCCTCCATTGCCGCCCGGCCGCTGACGAAGGTCTGGCGGGAGGCGGAGGTCTTACCGGCATCGGGCGTCAGCGCGCTGTCGCCGTTGACATGCACCAGGTCGACCACCCGCAGCCCCAGCGCCTCCGCGGCGATCTGCGGCAGCACGGTGCTGCTGCCCTGGCCGATATCCACCGCACCGTTGAAGAAGGTGATCCGCCCGTCGGGCGCCAGGGTCAGCCGCATGGTGGAAGGGTTGGACATGCCGGTGTTGCCGATGCCGTACCACATGCAGGCGATGCCCACGCCATGCCGCAGCGGGCCGGACGCGGCGGCCGCCTGGGCCCGCAATACCCGCCAGTGCGGCCGCAGCGCATCGAGGCAAGCGGCCAGCCCAACGCTGTGCTCAAGCAGCTGGCCACATGCGGTACGGTCGCCCACCCGCAGCGCGTTGCGCCACCGGAACTCCAGCCGGTCCAGCCCAGCCTGGTCGGCCAGCATGTCCCACAATGCCTCCTGCGCGATGGCCGCCTGCGGTACGCCAAAGCCGCGAAACGCCCCGCTGGGCGGGTTGTGGCTGTGCACCGCCCGCGCCACTGCCCGTACCGCCGGCACGCGGTAGGGGCCCGACGCATGCACCGGCACCCGGCCGGCCACCGTCGGGCCCCAGCTGGCATAGGCGCCGGTGTCGTAGTCGCCGTCGAATTCGAGGTGGGTGAGGTGGCCATCCGCGTCGCAGCCGGCCCGCGCGGCGATGTGTGCGGGGTGGCGCTTGGTGCTGCTGACCATGCTCTCGCCGCGCGAATACACGGCACGCACCGGCCGCTCCAGACGCCACGCCGCCACCGCCAGCATCGGCTGCAGCGACACGTCCAGCTTGCCGCCGAAGCCGCCGCCGCAGGCCGAGGGGATGATGCGCACCGCTTCGGGCGCGATGCCCAGCACGGCGGCCACCTCCTCACGGTCCATGTAGGGCGCCTGGGTCGAGGCGAAGACCTCGATCGTGTCGCCGACGCGGCGGGCGTAGCCGGCCTCGGGCTCCAGATAGGCGTGTTCGACGAAACTGGTCTGGATGGCGATCTCGGCCTGGTGCGCGGCGGGGGCAGGTGTGCCGGAGACGACGCGGCCCGTGGTCAGGATGTTGCCGGGAAGGTGGGGGTGCAGCAGGGGCGCGCCCGGGGCTAGCGCGGCGGCCATGTCTAGCGGGGCGAGCACCTCCCACTCCACCTCGAGCACCGCGGCCTCCACGGCATCACGCGCGCCCACCAGCGCCGCCACGCAGTCGCCGCGATACAGCACCGTGTCGGCGCAGAACACCGGTTGGTCCTTGATGTGCGGGTAGATGCCGAAGCCGTTGCGGCCGGGCACGTCGGCGGCGGTCAGCAGGGTCACGCCGGGCGGTGCGGCGCCCAGGGTGAAGCGGGCATGCGGGTGCGGGCTGCGGATGGCCCGCAACCACAGCGCGTCGGCCGGTGCGGCATCGGCGCCGAACTGTGTTGAGCCATCGAGCTTGCCAGGCCCGTCCAGCCGCGGCAGCCGGGCACCCACCCCATCGGGCATGTCGGCGGGCGACGCGTGGCGGTAGCGATGCGCAGCCAACACCGCATCGGTAATGGCACGGTAGCCGGTGCAGCGGCCCACCCCGCCGCCCAGTGCGCCCCCACCCGCCGCCCCGTCCGGCGCGGGTGTGTGCGCCAGTAATCCGGCCGCCGCCATGACCATGCCGGGCGTGCAGATGCCGCACTGCGCGGCACCGTGATGCAGGAAGCTGGCGCTCAGAGCGCGTCCCCACACCGTGCCGGAAAACCCTTCGATGGTGGTGATCGCGGCACCTTCCAGCTGGCCCAGCGCCACCATGCAGGCGCAGGCCTGGGCACCGTCGATCAGCACGGTGCAGGCGCCACAGTCGCCGGCGTCGCAGCCCACCTTGGTGCCGGTCAGGCCCAGGCTGTCGCGCAGCACGGTGGAAAGCCTGGCATGCGGCGGCTCGGCCACCGCGTGCGGTGCGCCATTGACGGTTAGCGCGATCAAAGCCCGAGGCTCCGTGCGACGAGGGTGCGGGCCGCGGCCAGGCGGTATTCGGCGCTGCCGCGCACGTCGCCGATCGGCGCGAGATCCAGCGGCGCTGTGGCGACGATGCCGGCAGCCTCGGCCAGCGTCGCCCCCTGCAGCGCCGCCTCCAGCCCGTGCAACCGGCGCGCCACCGCGCTGCACGAACCCACCGCCACCCGCGCCTGGGCGACGCGGCCCTCCGCCATTCGCACCAGCCCCGCCGCCATGGCGATCGAGATCACCAGCTGCCGCCTGGCGCCCAGCTTCTCGAACCGGCTTTCGGCCTGGGGCGGCGGCGGCAGGCGCAGCGCGACCGCCAGCTCATCGGGCCGCCGCGCCGTCTGCCGGTTGCCGAGCAGGAATTCGCCCAGCGGCAGCAGCCGCACGCCCGCAGCACTGGCCAGCTCGACCTGCGCGTCGAGGATCAGCAGCGGCGGCACCCCATCGGCGGCGGGCGAGGCGTTGCAGAGGTTACCCAAAAGGGTCCCGCGATTCTGCACCTGGCGGCCGCCGACCTGGCGCGCCGCCTGGGCCAGGGCATGCATCGCCGGCGGCAGCTCGGCCCCTGCCACGTCGCTCCAGGTCGCCAGCGCGCCAATGCGCTCGGCGCTCACGCCACGCAGCGCGGCCAGCCCCGTGATGTCCATCCAGTCCAGCCGCGACCGTTGCACGAAGGCGCCGGTCAGCGCCGGGTAAAGGTCGGTCCCACCCGCCAGGGGCCGCGGCGCGTGCTCGGCCATGATGTCCAGGGCCTCGGCCACCGTGCGCGGCCTGAAATATCGATCCATCGGGCTGAGTATCAACCAGTTTGCGCCGCACTCAACCCATAACTAAGCTGCAACGAACGGAAAGGAGGGGGCGATGCTGATCCGGAACATCGGATTGCTGTTCAGCGGCGACGTGGCGATGCCGCTGCTCGATGCCGATTCGATCCTGATCGAAGGCGGGCGCATCACGCAGGTCGGCCGCGCGCTCGAAGGTGCTGGGCCACGCATCGACGCGCAGGGCTGCGCCGTGGTGCCGGGGCTAATCGACAACCACGTCCACCCCGCCTTCGGCGACTGGACGCCGCGGCAGAACCAGCTCGGCTGGATCGAGGCCTTTGCCCATGGCGGCGTCACCACCATGGTCAGCGCCGGCGAGGTGCACGTCCCCGGCCGGCCGAAGGACCCGGTCGGGGTGCGCGCGCTGGCCATCGCCGCGCAGCGCTGCTTCGACGCATTCCGTCCATTGGGCGTGAAGGTGCTGGCAGGCGCGCCAGTACCCGAACGCGCCATGACTGCGGCCGACTACGCCGGAATGGCCCAGGACGGCATCCGCTGGCTGGGCGAGATCGGCCTAGGCACGGTGCGCGACCCGGAGGAAGCGGCGCGGCACGCCCGGTGGGCCCGCGCGGCGGGGCTGAACAGCATGATCCATTGCGGCGGCCCCTCCATCGCCGGTTCCAACCGCATGGGGCACGAGGCGGTATGCGCGGCCGATGCCGACATCGTGGCGCACATCAATGGCGGCCCCACCAGCCTGTCCGCCGACGAGTTGACGAAAGTGATGGCGGGCACCAGGCGCGCGAACGAAATCGTCCATAACGGCAATCCGCGCACCGCGCTGCATGCGCTGCGCACACTGGGTGAGATGGCCGCTCTGGCGCGGCTGGTGGTGGGCACCGATAGCCCTGCGGGGTCGGGCGTGCAGCCGCTGGGCATCCTGCGCACCATCGCCTTCCTGGCTTCCGTGGGGGGGCTGGACCCAGGCGTCGCCATCGCCACCGCCACCGGCAACATCGCGCATTGGCGCGGGCTGGAGCAGGGCATCATCGCCGCCGGCCGCCCGGCCGACCTCGTCTTCATGGATGCACCCTTGGGCGGTGCCGGCCGCGATGCCGCGCAAAGCCTGGCCCTGGGTGACCTGCCGGGTATCGGCGGCGTCATCATCGACGGCGTGGCGCGAATCGTCGGCCGCAGTCGCAACACGCCCCCCCCGGGCCGCA
Organism: Rubritepida sp.; assembly: GCA_014376425.1. Classification (GTDB taxonomy): domain Bacteria; phylum Pseudomonadota; class Alphaproteobacteria; order Acetobacterales; family Acetobacteraceae; genus Rhodovarius. Next base: position 16,383 of record JACMRO010000505.1, on the reverse strand, counting down.
TTCCGGAATGGACGACATGAAATACCGATCAAGCGCGTGGCGCAGGCGGAACGGGCCATGAAGATACGCAAGCTCGTCACCTGGGTGGAGGAGACGCTGACCGAGATGGACCGCGACATCTCGCCGCCGATCCGCCGCGCGGTCGCCATCGCCGTGCTCAAGAACCCCTTCGCCGGCCTCTACCAGTCCGACCTGACCCGGCTGATCGTGGCTGGCGAGGCGCTGGGCGCCATGCTGACCCAGCGCGCGCTGACCGCGCTCGGCAGCCCGGCCGAGGGCTACGGCAAGGCCGCCATCGTGGGCGAGGCGGGCGAGCTGGAACACGCCGCTGCCCTGCTGCACCCGAAGATGGGCGCGCCGGTGCGGACCGCGCTGGGCGGCGGCGCGGCGCTTATTCCATCGGCGAAGAAGCGGGCGGGCATGGGCTCCACCATCGACATCCCGCTGGGGCACAAGGACGCCGCCTTCGTCCGCAGCCATTTCGACGCCATCGAGGCGCGGATCACCGACGCGCCGATGGCCGATGAGATCGTGCTGTGCCTGGCGCTGGCGGCGGGCGGCCGACCGCTGCCGCGGGTGGGTGGGCTGAGCGTGGCCGAAATCGAGGGGCGTGACGGCTTGCGCTAGGGCCATGCCGCACCGCACCATCGGCTGATGATCGCCTTCACCCTCAACGGCGCGCCCGTCACCACCACGGCGCGGCCGACCACGACGCTGCTGGACTGGCTGCGGGCCGAACGCCTCACCGGCACCAAGGAAGGCTGCGCCGAGGGTGATTGCGGCGCCTGTACCGTGGTGCTGGAGGACGGCGCCACCCGCGCGCCGATCAACGCCTGCCTGGCCGTGCTGGGCCAGTTGCATGGCCGCACCATCCGCACCGTGGAGGGGCTGGCCAGGGACGATCTGCCGCACATCCTGGCGCAGGCCGATGGCACGCAATGCGGCTTCTGCACGCCGGGCATCGTCATGGCCGCCTGGGCGCATACGCGGCAAGGCGGCGATGCGCATGACGCGCTGGCCGGCAACCTGTGCCGCTGCACCGGCTACCGGCCGATCGTCGAGGCGATGGGGCGGATGGCGGATGACGGCGCCACCGCTGCCGCCTTCGCGCCGGCTGCGGCGGAGTTCGGGGATTTTCACGCCCCCGTCACCCTGGCCGCGGCGGTCGCGCTGCGCCGCGCCCACCCCCAGGCCTGGCTGCTGGCCGGCGGCACCGATCTGGGGCTGCGCTTCTCGGAGCATCGCGAACACCCGACGGTGATCTCGCTCATGAACGTGGCGGAGCTGCGCGGTGTGGCCGCCACGCCCGCCGGCATCCGCATCGGCGCGGCGGAACCCTACGCCGCGCTGATGCCGCTGCTGAACGGGGCATTCGCGTCGCTGCGGCCGTATTTCGCGCGGCTGGGCTCGCGCCAGATCCGCGCCATGGGGACGGTGGGCGGAAATCTCGGCACCGCATCGCCCATCGGCGACGCGCTGCCGGTGCTGCTGGCGCTGGATGCGGTGGTCGAGACCTCGGTGCGGCGGCTTCCAGTGGGCGATTTCCTGCGGGGCTACCGACGCCACGCGCTGGCGCCGGATGAGATCATCGTGGCGGTGGAACTGCCAATGCCGGACGGGCCCCTGCTGGCCGAGAAACTGTCGCGCCGGCACGACCAGGACATTTCGGCGGTTTCACTGGTCGCCTGCCTGGGGCCGCGGCCACGCATCGCGCTGGGTGGCATGGGGCCGATGGCGGCGCGCGCGCCCGGGGCGGAAGCGGCGTTGACCGATCACGGCCGCGACGCCTTCCGTGCCGCCGCCGCGGCATTGGCACAGGACTTCGCGCCGATGGATGACTGGCGGGGTGGCGCGGCCTGGCGCATGGCCGCCGCCCAGGGCCTGATGCAGCGTTTGTGGCTGCGGCTGGCGCATCCGGACCTGCCGGCCGAGCCCTTCGCGGTGCCGGCATGAAGCACACGTTGGGCGCGTCGCTGCGGCATGACAGCGCGCTCTCGCACGCCACCGGGCAGGCGCGCTTCCTCGATGATGTGGCGGAGCCCGCCGGCATGCTGCATGCGGCGCTGGTGCCCGCGCCGGTGGCGCATGGCCGCATCGCCGCCCTGCACACCGCCGCAGCCGCCGCGTGGCCAGGCGTGATGGCGGTGATTCGCCCCGAGGATATTCCCGGCGAGAACGACATCGCGCCGATCGGATCGGGCGAGGCGATGCTGGCGGAAGGCGTGGTCGAGTTCGCGGCCCAGCCGCTCGCCATCGTGGTGGCGCGCACGCGCGACGAGGCGCTGGCGGCTGCGGCCGCGGTGACGGCGGACATCACGCCATTGCCGCCGATCCTCTCCATCGCGCAGGCGTTGCTCGACCCGCACTGGCTGGTCGGCCCGCACACCATGGCGCAGGGCGACCTCGCTGCCGCGATGGCCGCCGCGCCGCATCGCCTTTCTGGCCGGATGGAGCTGGGTGGCCAGGAACACTTCTACCTCGAAGGGCAGATCGCCCTCGCGATTCCCGGCGAGGATGGCGACATGCTGGTCCATTCCAGCACCCAGCACCCGACCGAGGGCCAGCACGTCATCGCCCACGTGCTGGGCGAGCCTTACAGCCGGGTGCAGGTGCAATGCCGCCGCATGGGCGGTGCCTTCGGCGGTAAGGAGAGCAATGCGAGCTGGATTGCCGCCGCCGCCGCGGTCGCCGCGCGCATCGCCGGCCGGCCGGACAAACTGCGGCTGCCGCGTAAGCTGGATATGGCGGTGACGGGCAAGCGCCACCCCTTCCTGTACCAGTGGGAGGTGGGGTTCGATGGGGATGGTCGCCTGCTGGCGCTCGACGCGCGGCTGACCGCCGATGGCGGGCACAGCCTGGACATGTCCGGCGGCGTGGTGATGCGGGCGCTGACGCATTCGCTCAACGCCTATCACGTGGCCGCGCTGCGGGTGGTGTGCGGCGCGGTGAAGACCAACCATGTCAGCAACACCGCTTTCCGCGGCTTCGGTGGGCCGCAGGGCGCGATGCTGATGGATGATGTGCTGGGCCGCGTGGCGCATGCGCTGGGTGCGGAGATGGAAGCGGTGCGCGCGCTGAATTTCGCCGGTGGCCAGAACCCGGCCGAGACCCCCTACGGCCAGGCGCTGGAGGGCGACCTGGTCCGCCGCGTCCATGCCGAGGCGCGGGCCGATGCGGGCTGGGATGCACGCCGGGCCGAGATCGCCGCATTCAACGCCACGCACCCCACGCTGCGGCGGGGATTGGGGTGTTTCGTCTCCGCCTTCGGCATCTCCTTCGGCATCCCGCATCTCAACCAGGCCGGCGCGCTGGTGCATGTCTACACCGATGGCTCGATCCGGCTGAACCATGGCGGGACCGAGATGGGGCAGGGGCTGTTCATCAAGATCGCCCAGGTCGTGGCAGGCGTCTTCTCGGTGCCGATCGACAGCATCGGCATCACCGCGACCTCGACCGAGCAGGTGCCCAACACCAGCGCCACCGCGGCCAGCACCGGCAGCGACCTGAACGGATGGGCGGCGCACAACGCGGCCGAGACGATCCGTGACCGAATGGCCGGCGTGGCCGCGGCGCATTTCGGCTGCCCTGTGGGCGCGATTTGCTTTGAGGATGGCGAGGTGCTGGGCGTCAGCGGCAACCAGCGGCTGACCTTCGCCGAGCTGGCGAAGATGGCCTGGAAGGCGCGGGTCAGCCTGTCCGCCACCGGCTTCTACGCCACGCCCGAGCTGGAATGGGACATGGCGGCGGTGCGCGGCAAACCGTTCTTCTACTTCAGCTACGGCGCCGCGGTGGCCGAGGTCGTGATCGACACGCTGACCGGCGAGCACCGCGTGCTGCGCGCCCACCTGGTGCAGGATTGCGGCCGCAGCCTGAACCCGGCCATCGACCGCGGCCAGATCGAAGGCGCCTTCGTGCAGGGCATGGGCTGGCTGACGTCGGAGGAGCTGTGGTGGGACGCCCAGGGCCGGCTGCGCACCATCGGCCCCAGCACCTACAAGATCCCGGGCTCGCGCGACGTGCCGCCGATCTTCGAGGCGCGGCTGCTGGAGAGCGCGCCCAACCGGGCCGACAGCATCTTCCGCAGCAAGGCGGTTGGCGAACCGCCGCTGCTGCTGGCCGCCGCGGTGTGGAATGCGCTGCGCGATGCGGCCGGCCGGCCGCATCTGGATTGCCCGGTCACGCCCGAGCGCCTGCTGATGGCTTGACAGCCGGTCCCGCGCCGCCGGACGCTCCCACCCCCGGGAGAAATCGCATGAGCGCCGCCATCGAGCTTTTTGTGGAAGAACCGGTCGCCCGGGCCCGCCGGCTTGCACCCATGATCGCCGCCGCCGCGCCGCGCATCGAGGCCGAGCGCCATATCCCCGACGATTTGCTGGCAGCACTGCATGGCGCCCGGCTGTTCCGCGCCCTGCTGCCGCGCGCGCTGGGCGGTGACGAGGCTTCCCCGCTCGCCTTCGTGCGCATGATGGGGGTGCTGGGGGCGCCCGACGCCTCCACCGCCTGGTGCATCGGCCAGGCCAGCGGCTGCTCGGCGGCCGCGGCCTATACGCCCATCGATGCGGCGCGCGCCGTCTGGTCGGCCCCCAACGCCGCGCTGGCATGGGGCGCCATCATGCCCGGCCAGACGGCGCGAGCCGTGCCCGGCGGTTACCTCGTCAGCGGCGCCTGGCCATTCGCCAGCGGTGGCCGGCACGCCACCTGGTTCGGCGGCCACTGCCGAATCCAGCATCCCGATGGCACGCCGCGCCTGGACGCCGGCGGCCAGCCGGAGGACCGCACCATGCTGTTCCCCGCCAGCGCGGTTTCGCTGAACGGTGAGTGGAACGTGATGGGCCTGCGCGGCACCGGCAGCGACACCTACACGGTGCGCGACCTGTTCGTGCCGACGGCATTCAGCGTGCGGCGCGACCGCGAGGAAGAGCGCCAGCCGCATGGCCAGGGCTCGCTATACCGCTTCACTACCACGCATTTCTATGCGGCGGGCTTCGCCGGCGTGGCGCTGGGCATTGCGCGTGGGCTGCTGGATGCCTTCGTCGCGCTGGGCCGCGAGAAGACGCCCGCCGCCACCAGCCGCCGCCTGGCCGACAACCCGATCCTGCAGTCGGGCCTGGCGCAGGCGGAGGGCCAGTGGCGCGCTGCCCGGGCCGGGCTGCACCAGGCGCTGGCCGAGGCGGAGGCGCGGCCGACCCTGGGTATCGAAGACCGGGTATCGATCCGCCTCGCCGCCACCTTTGCCATCCACCAAGCCAAGGCGGTGGCCGATTTCGCCTATGCCGAGTCGGGGGCGACCGCGATCTTCGAGAGCGGCCCTTTCGAACGGCGCTTCCGCGATATCCATGCGGTGACGCAGCAGGTTCAGGCACGGAAGAACCATTTCGAGACTGTAGGCCAGCACCTTATGGGCTTCGCCCCCAACCCGCGCTTCCTCTGACCGGAGCCACGCCATGCCGCTGGAGGCACTCAATCACTACACGATCCGTGCGAAGGATCTGCAGGCTACGCGTGATTTCTACGTCGATGTGCTGGGCCTGCCGGAGGGCGACCGGCCGCCGCTCGGCTTCCCCGGCCACTGGCTCTACGTCGGCGGCGTTCCAACGGTACACCTGATGGGCGACCGCGGCGCGCGTGACGCGCACCACCCGCCGCGCCAGGCGGGGCCGACGGGGCTGTTCGACCACATTGCCTTCTCCTGCACCGGGCTCGCCGGGATGAAAGAGAACCTGCGCCACCATGGCGTCGCCTTCGAGGAGCGGGTCATCCCGCGCGACCGGCAGACCCAGCTGTTCATGACCGACCCGGACGGTATCGGCGTCGAATTGAATTTTCCGCCGGAGGAGACGCCATGATACCCCGCCGCCTGCTGCCGGCGCTGCTGGCCGCCCCCGCACTGGCGCAGCACGCCTGGCCGAACCGAGCGGTGCGCATCATCGTGCCATCGCCCACCGGCGCCTTCGACATCTATGCCCGCATAATGGCCGCCAAACTGACCGAGTTGTGGGGTCAGCCGGTGATGGTGGACAACAGGCCGGGCGCCAACGGCAATATCGGCATGGCGGAAGTGCAACGCGCGCCGCCTGACGGCCACACCCTGCTATTCGCCGCGGTGGGGTCGCTGTCCATCAACGTCAGCATCTACCGCAACATGCCGCTGGACCCGATCGAGGATCTAGCGCCGGTGGCGATCTCCGTCACCTCGCCCATGGTCTGGGTGTGCAATCCTGGCTCGCCCATCGCCAGCCTGGGCGATGTGGTGACGATGGCCCGCGCGACGCCTGGCCGACTGCCCTATGCGCTGCCCAGTTCAGGCACCATAAATCACCTGATCGTGGAGGCCTTCAAGCAGCGCCATTCCCTGGACCTGCCGGCGGTGCCGTATCGCGGCACGGCGGCTGCGCAGGTCGATGTCATCGCAGGCCAGGTGCCGCTGATGGTGGACAGTGTGGGTGCGGGCTTCGGCCATATCAGCGGCGGGCGGATGCGGGCGCTGGCGGTCACCTCGGCCACCCGTTCACCCCGGCTGCCCGACGTGCCGACAGTCGTCGAGCTTGGGCTGGAGGATCGCGACTATGTCGCCTGGTACGCCTACATGGCGCCGAAGGCCACGCCGCCCGAGATATTGGCGCGGCTGAACACCGGGCTGAACCAGGTGGCGATGGGCGAGGATGTGGCGGGGCGGCTGCGCGAGATGGGCGCCGCACCCAACGCCACGACGCCCCAGGCCCAGCTGGCTTTCATGCGGGCGCAGCGCGCGCAATGGGCCGGCATTGTCCGCGCGGCCAGCATCGAGGTGCAATGAAGTCGCTTGCCACCTATCCGCGGCATCGCCATACAGCAGCCAAGGGCGTGGGGCTGAACCACCGCGCCGCAGACAAATGGTGGGAGAGACATCCGGGTGAATGATACCATCCTGGAAACGACCGGGCTGACGAAGGAGTTCCGCGGCTTTGCCGCCGTCTCAGGGGTGAACCTGCGCGTGCGCCGCAATTCCATACATGCGCTGATCGGCCCGAACGGCGCCGGTAAGACGACGTGCTTCAATCTGCTGACCAAATTCCTGCCGGTGACGCGCGGCACCATCCGCTACGATGGCCGCGATATCACGGCGCTGCAGCCGGCGGAGGTGGCGCGGCTTGGCCTGGTGCGCAGCTTTCAGATATCCGCAGTGTTCCCGCATCTGACAGTGCTGGAGAACGTGCGCGTGGCGCTGCAACGGGCGCGCGGCAACAGCTTCGATTTCTGGCGCCCGGCGTCGCTGCTGGCCAAATTCGACGGCCGCGCGATGGAGTTGCTGGACGATGTCGGCCTGACCGAATATGCGGCGTTGGCCGCCGGCCAACTGCCCTATGGCCGCAAGCGCGCGTTGGAGCTCGCCACCACGCTGGCGATGGAACCCGCGATGATGTTGCTGGACGAGCCGACCGCGGGCATGACCGCTGAGGATGTCGACCGCATCGTGACATTGGTGAAGCGCGTCTCGGTCGGCCGGACTGTGCTGCTGGTGGAACACAACCTCAAGGTCGTGGAGGGGCTGTGCGACACCATCACCGTGCTCGCCCGCGGCCAGGTGCTGGCGGAGGGTGACTACGCCGCCGTCAGCCGCAACCCCGACGTGATCGCGGCCTATCTGGGCACCGACCCGGCCAGTGTGGGCGTACCCGAGAATGCTTGAAATTAAGGGACTTGAGGCCTGGTATGGCGAAAGCCATGTGCTGCACGGCGTCGATCTCCACATCAATGATGGTGAGGTCGTCACCCTGCTGGGCCGCAACGGAGCAGGTAAGACCAGCACGCTGCGCGCGATCATGGGGCTGGTGGGGCGGCGCAGCGGCTCGATCCGTTTCAACGGCCAGGAGCTGGTGGCCAGGCGGTCGGACCTGATCGCCCGCGCCGGCATCGCCTACTGCCCGGAGGAGCGGGGCATCTTCGCTAGCCTCGACGTCACCGAAAATCTGATGCTGCCGCCGCAGATCGCGCCGGGCGGGATGAGCGTTGATGAAATCTACACGTTGTTCCCTAACCTGAAGGAGAGGGCGCGCAGCCCAGGCAACAAGCTTTCAGGGGGCGAGCAGCAGATGCTGGCCATCGGCCGCATCCTGCGCACCGGCGCCAAGCTTTTGCTGCTTGATGAGCCGTCGGAAGGCCTGGCACCGGTCATCGTGCAGCAGATCGGCATTACCGTGCGCGAATTGAAGAAGCGCGGCTTCACGGTGCTGCTCGTCGAGCAGAATTTCCGCTTTGCCCAGACGGTGGCGGACCGGCACTACGTCATGGACCACGGCGTCGTCGTGGATCATGTGGCGAACCACGAGCTGGCCGGCGCGATGGACCGGCTGCACAATTATCTCGGCGTCTGACGTCATTCCCTTTCGGAGAGCAGCATGATCGACATCAGCAACAGCGGTCGTCGTAACTTCCTCAGCGCCACCGGCGCGATGGCCTTGGGCGCGGCGACGCCGATGACGGGCGCGCGCGCCCAGGCGGCGCAGACCATCCGCATCGGCGTGCTGACCGACATGTCGGGCCCCTTCCGTGACATCTCTGGCCCCACCTCGGTCGTCGCGACCCGCACCGCGCTACAGGATTTTGGTAACCGCGGCTTCAATGTCGAAGTGCTGGTGGCCGACCACCAGAATCGGCCGGACGTGGGCGTCTCGCTGGTGCGGCAATGGATCGACCGGGACGGTGTGGACGTCATCGTCGATGTGCCGAGCTCGGGCGTGGCCCTAGCGGTCAACAACGTCGTGCGCGAGCGCAACAAGGTGTATCTCAACAGCACGGCGGCGACGGTGGAGCTTACCGGTGGCCAGTGCAGCCCCAATACCATTCACTGGACCTATGACACCTGGATGCTGGCACGCAGCACGGGTGCTGCCCTCGTGCGCGCCGGTGGGCAAAGCTGGTACTTTATCACCGCCGACTATGCCTTCGGTCACAGCCTGGAGGGGCAGACGATGGACTTCGTCCGCTCCGCCGGCGGGCGTGTCGTGGGCAGCGTGCGGCATCCATTCCCAGGTACGACCGACTACAGCTCCTTCCTGCTGCAGGCGCAGGCCAGCCGCGCGCAGGTGGTGGCGGTGGCCAATGCCGGCGTGGACGCGATCAACGTCATCAAGCAGGCCGGCGAGTTCGGCCTGATGCGGCGCGGCCAGCGGGTGGCAGGCCTGCTGGTGTTCGCCAATGACGTGAACAGCATGGGCCTGCAGGTGGCCGGTGGCTCGGTGCTGACCGAGACCTTCTACTGGGACCTGAACGACCGCACCCGCGCCCTGTCGCAGCGGGTGGTGGCCAATGGCTCACCCGGCGGCAACCGCCCATCCATGGGCCATGCCGGCTGCTATTCAGCCACCACCCACTACCTCAAGACGGTTGCGGATATGGGCGTGGTCGCCGCCAAGGCGGACGGCGCGGCCACCATCGCGCGGATGAAGGCGATGCCGACGGATGACGATGCCTTCGGTGCCGGCACGATCCGCGCCGATGGCCGCAAGCTGCACCCCGCCTACCTGTTCCAGGTCAAGACACCGGCCGAGAGCCGCGGCGCGTGGGACTTCTACACGCTGCTGCAGACCACCCCGGCCGAGGAAGCGTTCCGGCCGATGGCGGCGGGCAACTGCGCGCTCGTGCGTAGCTGATACAGGTCAACCAGGGGGCAGGGCGGCATAAGATCGCCCGCCCCCGCAACATGGGAAGTAACGTCGCATGACCATCCAACGCAGGGCCGCCTTCGGCGTGGCCGCGGCATTGCCCTTCGCCGGGGCGCGCGGGCAGGCTGCTCAGACCATCCGCATCGGCGTGCTGAACGACCAGTCGGGCCCCTACCGTGACATCTCCGGCCCCTCTGGCGTGCAATGCGCCTTGCAGGCGGTGGCCGAGTTCGGCAGCCGCGGCTTCAATGTCGAAGTCATCAACGCCGACCATCAGAACCGCCCCGATGTCGGCGTCAACATCGCCCGGCAATGGTACGACCAGGGCGTGGACATGATCATCGACGTGCCCACCAGTTCGGTCGGCCTCGCTGTCAACAACGTCGCGCGCGAGAAGAACAAGGCTTACATCAACACCGGCTCCGCCACCTCGGATCTGACGGGCGCGCAATGCAGCCCGAACACCATTCACTGGATGTACGACACCTACATGTTGGCCAAGAGCACCGGGGCCGCCATGGTGCGGGCGGGAGGCGACACCTGGTTCTTCATCACCGCGGACTACGCCTTCGGCCATGCGCTGGAGCGCGACACCGGCAACTTCGTGCGTGGCGCTGGCGGCCGGGTGCTGGGCAGCGTGCGCTACCCCTTCCCGGCAACGACTGATTTCTCTTCCTTCCTGGTGCAGGCGCAGGCCAGCCGGGCCAAGGTGATCGGTTTCGCCAATGCGGGCGCGGACACCATCAACAGCATCAAGCAGGCAGCCGAGTTCGGTGTCACCCGGCGCGGAACCAAGCTGGCCGCGCTGCTGATGTTCCTGCCCGACGTGCATTCCATCGGCCTCGAGACCGCGCAGGGCCTGGTGCTGACCGAAAGCTTTTACTGGGACCTCAACGCCCGCACCCGCGCCTTTACCGACCGGATGCGGCCCAGGCTGCGCGACGTGGTGCCAAACATGGCCTCGGCCGCGAATTACTCGGCCACGCTGCACTACCTTAAGGCGATCGCCGACATGGGCGTGGCCGCTTCCAAGGCCTCGGGCATCGATGTCATCAACCGGATGAAGGCGATGCCTTGCGACGATGATGCCTTTGGCGCCGGCACCATCCGGCTCGATGGCCGCAAGCTCTGCCCGGCCTATCTTTTCGAGGTGAAGGCACCTGCCGAAAGCCGTGGCCGGTGGGACTACTACAAGCTTGTGCAGACGACGCCGGCGGAAGAAGCATTCCGTCCCATCGGTGAGGGCGGCTGCGCCCTGGTGCGGAGCTGAGATGGACCGCCGCTCCCTCATCATTGGCGGTAGCGCGCTGGCGGGTTTCTCCGCCCGCGCGCAAGCCGCGCCCATCAGGATCGGCGTACTGACCGACATGTCGGGGCCGTATCGGGATCCCACCGGCCCCGGCAGCGTCATCTGCACCGAACAGGCAGTGCTGGAATTCGGCAATCGCGGCCTGGCGGTCGAAGTGATACGCGCCGATCATCAGAATCGCCCCGACGTCGGCGCCAACATCGCCCGGCAGTGGTACGACCAGGGCGTCGACGCCATCGTCGATGTGCCAACAAGCTCGGTGGCGTTGGCGGTCAATTCGATCGCGCGCGAGAAGAATAAGGTGTTTCTAAATTCGGGCGCGGCGACGTCGGACCTGACGGGCGCGCAATGCTCGCCCAACACCGTCCACTTCACCTACGACACCTACATGCTGGCCCGCGGCACCGGCGCGGCGCTGACACGCGCCGGCGGTGACAGCTGGTATTTCATCACCGCCGATTACGCCTTTGGCCACGCCCTGCAGCGCGACACCTCGCGTTTCGTGGAAGCCGGTGGCGGACGGGTGCTGGGGGCAGCACGCTATCCGTTTCCCAGCACGACCGACTTCTCGTCCTTCATCGTCCAGGCGCAGGCCAGCCGGGCGAAGGTCCTGGGCCTGGCCAATGCAGGCACCGACACCGCCAACTGCATCAAGCAGGCGCGCGAATTCGGCTTGACGCGCAACATGAAGATCGCCGGGCTGCTGCTGTCCTTCATGGAGGTGCATAGCCTGGGGCTGGAGACCTGCCAGGGCCTGGTGCTGAGCGAGCCGTTCTACTGGAACGCGAACGACCGCACCCGCGCCTTCACTCAGCGCGTTCGCCCGCGAATGCCGGCCAACGCGCCGCCGGCCCAGGTACAGGCCGGCTGCTATGGCGTGACGCTGCACTATCTCAAGGCGGTGGCCGAGCTCGGTGCCGCCGCCGCTCGCGCCGATGGCCGCGCCGTTGTCGCGAAAATGAAGGCGATGCCGACCGATGACGATGCCTTCGGCCCTGGCCGCATCCGCGAGGATGGCCGCAAACTGCATCCCTGTTATTTGTGGGAAGTGAAGGCGCCCGCGCAATCGACCGGCGCCTGGGATTACTACAACCTGTTGGCTACCACTCCGGCCGAGGAGGCTTTCCGCCCTCTCGCCGAGGGCAACTGCCCGCTCGTGCGTTCGTAAGGGACAATACATGGATCTGTTCGGCATTCCGGCGCCGCTGCTGTTCGGTCAAGTGCTGCTGGGCCTCATCAACGGTGCGTTCTACGCGCTCCTGTCGCTGGGGCTGGCGGTCATCTTCGGCATGCTGAACGTGATCAACTTCACCCACGGCGCCCAGTTCATGATGGGCGCCTTCGTCGCCTGGATGCTGCTGGAATGGCTGGGCATCGGCTATTGGGGTGCGCTGCTGCTTGCGCCGCTCATCGTCGGCGCCACCGGGATCATCATGGAGCGATTGATGATCGCCCGGCTCTACAAGCTCGACCATCTCTACGGCCTGCTGTTGACCTTCGGTCTGGGGCTGATCATCGAGGGCCTCTTCCGCAACGAGTTCGGCAGCTCGGGCCTGCCCTACCGCATTCCGGTTGAACTGCAAGGCGCCTGGGATTTGGACTTCATGTTCATGCCGGTCTATCGCGGCTGGGTCGTGCTGGTCGCCTTCGTCATGTGTCTGGCGACCTGGCTGGTGATTGAAAAGACCAAGATCGGCAGCTATCTGCGAGCCGCTACTGAGAACCCGGCGCTGGTGCAAGCCTTCGGTATCAACGTGCCGCGAATGATGACGCTGACCTATGGCGCGGGCGTCGCACTGGCGGCCTTCGCCGGTGTGCTCGCCGCGCCGATCTATTCAGTGAACCCGCAGATGGGCTCCAACCTCATCATCATCGTCTTCGCCGTCGTCGTGATCGGCGGCATGGGCAGCATCCTGGGCTCGGTGCTGACCGGCTTTGGGCTGGGCATCATCGAAGGACTGACAAAGGTGTTCTACCCCGAAGCCTCCTCCACCGTGATCTTCGTCGTCATGGCGCTCGTTCTGCTGGCGCGCCCCGCCGCCCTGTTGGGGAGGAGCTGAAACATGGCCGCACCCGCAGCCGCCGGCGCCTTCGAGGGCATCGACGCCGAACGCGAAGTCTTCTGGGGCTTCACCCGGCCGCAGCTCCTGGCCTTCGGGCTGATGCTGGTCTTTATCGCCGTGGCACCCTTTTTCCTCTACCCCGTCTTTCTGATGAAGGTGCTGTGCTTCGCGCTCTTCGCTTGCGCCTTCAACCTGCTGATCGGCTATGTCGGGCTGCTGAGCTTCGGGCATGCCGCCTATTTTGGCATGGGCGGCTACCTGGCCGGCCATTCCGCCAAGGTGTGGGGCTTCACGCCCGAAGTTTCCATCATCATCGGCGGCCTGGCCGGCATGTTGCTGGGCTGGCTGATCGGCATGTTGGCCATCCGCCGGCAGGGCATCTACTTCGCCATGATCACGCTGGCGATGGCGCAGATGGTGTATTTCTTCTGCGTCCAGGCGCCCTTCACCAATGGCGAGGACGGCATCCAGGCGATCCCGCGCGGTGCCTTCCTGGGCAGCGTGTCCATGGCGCGCGACTTCAACCTGTACTGGCTGGTGGCCGGCATCTTCGTCATCAGCTTCCTGTTCATCCACCGCGTCATTCATTCGCCCTTCGGCCAGGTGATGAAGGCGATCCGCGAGAACGAGCCCCGCGCGATCTCGCTGGGCTACCGGGTGGATGACTACAAGCTGATCGCCTTCGTCATCTCGGCCGGGTTGTCGGGCGTGGCCGGCGGCACGAAGTCCATTGTCTTCGGCATCGCCACGTTGACGGACGTGTTCTGGACCATGTCGGGCGAGGTGGTGCTGATGTCGCTGGTCGGCGGGTTGGGCACGTTGTTCGGGCCGGTGGCCGGGGCCGCGATCATCATCACCATGCAGAACTATCTGGCCGAATTCGGCGCCTGGGTTACGGTGATCCAGGGCGTCATCTTCGTTCTGTGCGTGCTGGCCTTTCGCCGCGGTGTGGTGGGTGAGATCGGGAGGCTGCTGAAGGTTCGCCTGTGATTCTGCAGCGCACGCCGTCCTTCCGGCTGGATGGGCGGCGCGCGCTGGTCAACGGCGCCGGGCGGGGCATCGGCCTGGCCATCGCCGCCGCGCTGGCCCAGGCAGGCGCTAAGGTGACCCTGGCCGCCCGAACCGCGGCGGAGGTCGAGGCTGCTGCGGCGACCCTGGACGGCGAGGCGCTGGTAATCGACGCTACCGACATCAGCGCCTTCGCCGCCGCCATCGCCGCGCGCCCGGCCTTCCAGGTCTTCGTCAACAACGCGGGCACGGCGCGCCACGCCCCCTTCCTCGACGTCACCGCGGCCGATTACGATGCGGTGATGGCGCTCAACCTGCGCGGCGCCTTCTTTGCCGCCCAGGCCGTGGCCCGCGCCATGGTGCGCGACGCCACCCAGGGTTCGATCATCAACGTCTCGTCGCAGATGGGCCATGTCGGCGGGCCGGACCGCAGCGTCTATGCCGCCAGCAAGGCGGGGCTGGAGGGGCTGACGCGGGTCATGGCGATCGACCTCGGCGCGCATGGCATCCGGGTCAACACACTCTGCCCCACCTTTACCCGCACGCCGCTCACCGCGCCCTTCTTCGACCGGCCGGGTTTCACCGAATGGGCGCTCGCACGCATCCGCCTCGGCCGCTTTGCGGAGGTGACGGACATGATGGGCCCGGCCGTGTTCCTCGCATCCGACGCGTCGGCCATGGTCACCGGCTCGGCGCTGATGGTGGATGGCGGTTGGACGGCGGGCTAAGGTCGCGCATGTCAGACACGTTGCGCGCCGCCATCTTCCTCGACTTCGACAACATCGTCTCCGGCATGGCCATGCTGGCTGGGCCGGAACTGGCCGAGCGTTTCGCGGCCGACCCCCGCGCCTGGCTGCGGCCATTGATGGACGGCCCGCGGCGAACCCTGCTGCGCCGCTGCTACATGAACGCCAACGCCTACATCAAGCGCGAAGACCAAAGCCGCGCTTATTTCGGCGATTTCCGCTTCGCCTTCCAGGCCGCAGGCTTCGAGGTGGTCGACTGCCCGCCGCTGACCCAGTTGAAGAACGGTGCCGACATCCGCATGACCGTGGATGTGATGGACGCGCTCGCCTCGACCACGCGCTTCGACGAATTCAATCTCCATTCCAGCGATTCCGACTTCGTGCCGCTGCTGCTGCGGCTGCGCGCGGCCGACCGGCGCACGCGGATGGTGGCGCATCCGCGCATCGGTGCGATCGTCCGCGCCGCGGCCGACGAGGTGCACACCCTCGATGACGTCGCCAAATGGCTGCTGGCCGAGGGCAGACACCCCGGTGAGGCTGTGAGCGACCAGGTGGTGCTGGATACGGTGGGCGCCATCATGACGGACGCACGCGGGCCGATCACCCTCGCCTCGCTGGGCAGCCAATTGGCCAGCCGGCTGGGGCTGACGATGCGCGATAGCAACTACGCCGGCCGCGGCTCGGTCGACGCCATGCTCGACGCGGTAGGCGGGCTTGCGCGTCAGGAAGGCCCGGGCGGCGGCTTCGTGCTGCGCGGCGAGTGGCTGGCCTCGCCCAGCGATGCCAGCACCGATCCGACGGATAGCGCCTCCAGCGGGATCTGACGCAGCCACTGCGCCGCCGGGCCGCGCGGGGCGCAGCGCGAGGGTTCGCTCTCGGCGCCGAACAGGGCCCGGGTCGGGCAGCCGGTCGCAGCCGCGAGGTGGGTCGGGCCGCTGTCGTTGCCGATGGCGAAGGCGGCGCGACGGGCGATGGCGGCGAGTTGTTGCAGGGTCGTGCGGCCTGTCAGGTCCAGCACGCCCTGACCAGCCAGCGCGGCGCCCAGCGCGGCTTCGTCTGGGCCGCCGCAGGCCACGCAGGGCCATGGCAGCGCCGCCGCGAGGGCGCCGAAATGCGGCCAGCGCTTGCCCGGCCGCGCCGGCGAGGCGCCGGGCAGCAGTAGCGCGAAACGCGGCGGCAGCCCAAAGCCCGATACGTCGCCATCCAGCCAGTCCAGGGACGGCACCGGGAAATTCGCCACGCCGGCACGCGCCAGCTGTTGGCGCTGCCGGTCCACCGTATGCAGCGCATTGCGCCCGGGGTCGTCATGCGGGTGGGAGGCGCCGCGTGCCACGCCCGACCAGCAGGCCACGCCGCCGACAAACCAGCGGTAGCGCGAGGAGCGGGGCGACGTCTGCAGGTCGTAAACCCAGCCGAAGCGTGCTGCCCGCAGGCGCCAGGCCAGCCTCGCCATGGCGGCACTGCCCCATGCCGGCCGGCCATCCGCCCACACCTCATCGAACCATGGCGCGGCTTGACCGAGCCCGGCGAAGGGCGGCGTCGTCAGCAGGGTGATGTGGGCGCCTGGATGCCGCGCCCGTATTGCCGCGAAGGGGCCGAAGCCCTGCACGAAG